>JANQOL010000518.1 GCA_028289675.1 Pirellulaceae bacterium | reverse complement strand
CCACATGTCCAGATGCAACACGTAGCTACGGCTATAGGGCTTGGGACGGTAGTAATCTGGGTAAGGTGCAGAGACTCGTCCAAACGTCTCGCGATAGCTCTTGCGGCGCCGCAATCGGTAGGCGGTATCGATAGCGTGGCCGGCCTCATGCCGCAGAATTTTCATGCACCACTCTTGCGTGCCGCCTTCGACCTCCAAGACTTGCTTGCGCTCCAAGCGCATCAGGCGTGGATGGGCTAGGTAGAAAGGAATGGCGATGCCAGGCACGCCATCCGGTGAGAACCACTCGTCCGACAACCAACAATGGGGTCTGAAGTTCAGCCCCCGATCTGCCAATTCCGCGTATAGCTGCTCGATGCGGTCCTCGATCATCGTGCCTGAAATCGACAATCCCAGGTCGCACATCCGCAAATCGAGGAGTTCGTCATCCGAAAGAAAATTCAGGTTGATATTCTTGGATTGTCTCTTCCGCTTTGCCACTTCGAGCTCGTCCTTCACCCTCAATCCTGCCGAATCCGTGATGTCGCCCCAAAGGATACTCTATCGAAATGCTTTGCTGATCGTCTTCAGGCGTTTTTTGGACCGTTTTTCCAACAGCCCGCCCCCTCGAAGTTCCGCAACAATCGCGATAGATTTTGAAGGCGACTTTAGTTGAATCTGTCAAACGAAGGCAAGCCGACCTATGAAAGCCATTGCGGTAACTCCGGGCCAACCGAACAGCGTCCACCAACGCGACATTCCCGCACCCACGCTCGACATGGTGCCCGATGGTCGAGGCATACGTGTCAAGGTACTGAAGGTGGGCGTGGATGCAACGGACCGTGAAATCAACGAAGCGCTGTATGGCAACGCGCCACCGGGAGATGACTTCTTGGTGTTGGGCCACGAGTGCTTTGGGCGCGTGGAAGAGGTCGGCGCGAACGTAAAATCGGTCAAGCCCGGCGACTACGTGACGGCAACGGTACGGCGACCAGGGGGTTCGATTTACGACAAAATCGGAACCTACGATATGACCAGTGAGGAGACCTACTACGAGCGTGGTATCAATCTGCTGCATGGTTACCTCACGGAAGAATTCGTGGATTCCGACGAATACATCGTGCGTGTGCCAACCGGATTAAAGCATCTACACGTGCTGATGGAGCCGATGAGCTGCGCGGCCAAAGCGATTCAGCAGGCGTACGAATGCCAAAGGCGAATGAAAGTCTGGAGCCCTCAACGAGCGTTCGTATTGGGAGCCGGCCAAATCGGCTTGCTGGCCACGTTGGTGCTCAAGCTGAAGGGATTGGAAGTCTTTACCTTGGCGCGAGCTCCCGGCCCCCATTTGAAGAGCGAGATTGTCGAGGGTATGGAGGCCACCTATGTCAGCACTCGGCAAACCAGCCTGTTGGACTTGGCCGATCAAGTGGGCAAAGCGGATTTGATCATCGATGCGACCGGTAGCAGCCAAATTGCGTTTGAAGCCATGCAGGCATTGGGTCTGAATGGCACGCTGGTGTGGACCAGCATCACGGGCGGAAAAAAGCTGACGGAGGTGCCATCAGACCAGATCAACATCGAGTGGGTGTTGGGCAACAAACTACTACTGGGCTCGGTCAATGCGAACAGTGATCACTTCGAATCAGGCATTAAGGACCTGGCGTTGGGCGAAGTCATGTACCCAGGAGTGCTGCAAAAAATCCTGACCAGCCCCGTAGACGGACTGGACGGATATCAGGAGATGATGCGTCTCCTGGTCGAAGACAAAGACGCGCTTAAAGTCTACGTCAATGTGGCCGACGAATAAGCGCTCGCGTTGTCCTGGCCTGCTGCTGCTGACCAGCTGCCTGGGCTGCGTCACCGAGCGTCCGGAGGTGCCGCAGGCTCCGCCGGCCAGCCAATCCAGCGAGGAAGTCACTGGTGCGCAAACCGAATGGGCCCAACAACTCGCTACCGCCCTTCACGCCGAAGACCCGTCGATTCGAGTGACCAGTCAGCCCGTCACGATCAATCAACTGCGCCAGCTAGACCAATTGGAATCGCCGCTGCTCGAGTTGCAACTGGATGCGGGCTTCTCGGACGACGCGTGCGTCGACTTTATCGCTGGACTTGACGGCCTCGAACACTTGCGGATTCGCAAGACCGCCTTGCAGGACGCGGATCTAGAGCGACTGGCCAGCGGGTCATTGCAGTCCCTGCGGATCCTGAATTTGCCCCAAGCCAAAATCACTTGGCGCGGCATCCGCCAGTTGGCGCACTTTCCACAACTGATGCAGCTTCGTCTCGGCGGCCCTCAGCTGGACGATCGGGCCGTCGGTGAGATGGCCGGTTTGCCAGGCCTGCGAGCACTGCATTTGATCGGCCCGTCGCTGACCGGCAAGGCACTGGATGAACTGGCGACGGCTCCGAAACTGGCGTCGCTGTACCTGGACGATTGCCCACTACCAGATGCTGCCTGGGAGCGACTGTTTGCCGCCAAACCTAACTTGCACGTCCACATCGACCAGGCTCATCACGACCGAGATCCCAACCCGCACTCGCACGATTAGACGCGCGATCCGGGAACCGGTCAGTGCTATGCACTTTAGCATTGCACAACTTGGCGCTACGCACCTTGGCGCCATGCATTAACGTTCGGCTTCGATGCTGGCAGACATGCTGCCAGAGCATTTAGTGGCGGCCGGATCTTTGCCAAAGGCGTGAATTTGATCGCGTTTCAGTTCGGCATGTTCTTTGGTGGTCGTCAAGCAGATCGCGCAGCCCTGCGAGTCCACTTGCTTTGCCAGTTCATAGGCGCGCTCGAATGGATGGCCGAATAGCTGCTGCAGCATGGAGATCACGTAATCATAGGTGTGCTCAGAATCATCCCACAGCACCACATGGTATCTCGGCTGTTTGCGGGGCTGGGGGCGTTGTCGCGCGGTCCTGGTCGTGACCACGGTCTCTTCCAACACAGCATTACTGGAGTCTGCCATATGTGTGTCCCTAAATCGTCCTGTTCGCTGGTCTTCATGGCCCGCGGCTGCACCTGCGCCCGCAGATGGTCATTCCCGCTATATTGTTACGCTCGACATTATTGTAACCGCTAACCTGTTCCCGAAAGCAAGAACTTCTGCTGAACTCTAGCCGTTGAAACCGTGAAAATGTCCGATTTGCAAGCGATTGATCAGTATCTTCAGCAAAGTCAGCCCAAACACTTAGACGTGCTCAAAGACCTGCTGCGCATTCCCAGCGTCAGTGCGGACCCGGCCTTTGCCGAGCCGGTTCGCACAGCGGCCCAATCAGTGGTGGACACTTTGGAGAGTGCCGGCTTGCAGACGCGTTTGATTGAGACGCAGGGTCCGCCTCTGATTTACGCCGAGAGCCCTCCGGTGCCTGGCAAGCCGGTCGCGCTGGTCTACGGCCATTACGACGTGCAACCCCCAGATCCGCTGGACTTGTGGACAACGCCGCCGTTTGAACCCACCGAGCGAGATGGCAACTTGGTTGCTCGCGGAGCCACCGATGACAAGGGGCAGATGCTAACTCACATCAATTCTGTGGCCGCGTGGAACGCTTGCGGTCAGCCGCTGCCCATGCAGGTCAAGTTCTTGATCGAAGGCGAAGAAGAAGTCGGCAGCGAGCAGCTGGAACACTATCTGGCCCAACCCGGTATCAGCGAGCAGCTGGCCTGCGACGTGATTGTGATCAGTGATTCTTCGCAGTATGCGGACGGGCAACCGGCGATTACCTACGGGCTGCGAGGCATTGCCTATTTCGAGTTGCACTTTGATGGTCCACGACAGGACCTGCATTCGGGCAGTTTTGGCGGCGCGGTGCGCAATCCGGCGATCGCCTTATCCCAGTTGTTGTCGAAGCTAATCGACGAGCAAGGGCGCATTCAACTACCAGGCTTCTACGACACGGTCGAGCCCTTGCAGGACTCCGAACGGGAGATGTGGTCGTCGTTAAACTTCAGTGATGCGGACTTTGCGAATCAATTGGGTGTCAAAGCGCTGCACGGCGAGCACGGGTTCAGTACGCTGGAACGCCGCTGGGCACGCCCGACCTACGACGTCCATGGCCTATGGAGCGGCTATCAGGGCGAAGGTGGCAAAACGATCGTGCCCGCCAAAGCGGGCGCCAAAATCAGCTTCCGGTTGGTACCCAACCAAAGTCCACAACAAGTCGGCCAACAGTTGCGGCAGTTTGTTCAAGAAAACACTCCGCCTGGCATCCAGATCGAGTTAATCGATCTGCACGGCGGCCCTGGCGTCGTCGTCGATCCCAACAGCCCGTTTGTTGGAGCGGCCCATAAGGCGATTGAATTGGCATTCGGCAAACCGCCCGTACTGATTCGCGAGGGGGGATCGATTCCCATCGTGGCTGAGATGGTCGAAAGATTGAACGCTGACGTGCTACTGTTGGGCTGGGGCTTGGACGACGATGGCGCGCACAGTCCCAACGAGAAATTCAGAATCGAAGACTACTTTCGCGGCATCCGAGCCAGTAGCCATCTGTGGCATCAATTGGCCCAGCTGTAGATTCTGAGCGGTCGGCATCAATCGCCCTGGCGCTCGTTTGAACGGTGCGGCTGGTCGCTTCGGACTCCACCAGTGAAAATCTGGCCGCCCGGGTCCACGGATTTCGTCGAGCGCCCTAAGATGATCGGTTTTCGTCAGCCTTCTCAAGTCAGCCAGCTATGCTCGATCGAAAACTGATTGTTGATAACCCCGAAATGGTGCGCCAAAACTGCCTGTCTCGCGGGGCGACGGTCGACGTGGACCAGTTGGTTCAGCTGGAGCTCGAGCGTCGGCAGAAATTGCACGACGCCGAAGACTTGAATCGACAGGCGAACGAGAAGAGCAAGTTAATCGGCAAGGCCAGCTCGGAAGACGAGCGCAATGCTCTGAAAGAGCAGGGGCGGCAGCTGCGCGAGCAGAAGGAGGCTGCCCAAGCCGCTCACGATGCCCTGGACGCCCAGGTGCACGAGCTGCAATCTCACATTCCCAATCTCACGCATCCGGACGCTCCGATTGGTGACGACGATTCCGCCAACACCGAAATCAGTCTAGGTGCCACTCC
>JANQOL010000610.1 GCA_028289675.1 Pirellulaceae bacterium | reverse complement strand
GTGAGGGTGCCGTGGCTTTGAATGGTGAGCGACCACAAGATGCCGGCACTACCCGCCTGCCAGGGCGGGCACGATCAGCAGTTGGTCCCCGGCGGTCAGCTCCGTGTTTCGGCCCGCCAAGTCTCGGATGCTGCGATCGTTCAAAAACACGTTGACGAAACTTTGCAATTCTCCCGAGGAATTCACCAAACGTGCGCGAAGGTCCGGATACCGCTCCAAGAGTTGATCCAAGGCACCGCCAACTTGGCTGGCTTGCACGTTGATGGTTGCTTGCCCATCCGCCAACGCCCGCATGTTGGCCGGAATTCGGATGGCAATGCTGTGCATCGTTGTTATTCCTGAGTTGCCGGCTGGCACGTGCCACATCGTGGATTCCGCTCGATCAACACCGAGCGAAACGACATATCGCGCAGATCAAATTGTAGCCAGCGTCCCGTCAAGGGGTCGCCGAGTCCGGCGATCAGTTTAATAGCCTCCATGGCGGCCATGCAGGCGACCGTACCCGATACCGCGCCGAAAACAGGAAACTCCCGTCGCCAGCTGGGAGGCGCCTCGGGAAACAAACACCGCAGACAAGGCGTTTGCCCGGGAATGATGGTGGTGATTTGAGCCTCCAGTTCGTACATCGCGCATTCGACCAATGGTTTACGCTGGCGCACTGCGGCCGCGTTCATGGCGAACCGCTCCGGGAACAGAGGGGCGCAGTCGACCACCAAATCAGCTTGCTCCAACAGCGCATCTGCATTGTCTTCGCTGACGTTCTCGGCCACGGGTACGAGTTGCAAGCGGGGGTTCAACGCGTGCAGCCGCGTACAAATCGAATCCATGCGGGACGTGCCGATGGCATCGTGCGTCATGAGCAGTTGGCGATTCAGATCGCTGGGCTTGATGTCGCCGGCGTGGGCCAACACGAGCTTGCCCACGCCCGCAGCTGCCAGTTGAAATGCGACCAGCCCACCCACGCCGCCAACTCGGGAGACCATGACGGATGCCTGTTTGAGCCGCTGTTGGCCGACCTGGCCAAAGCCCTCCACCCACAACTGCCACTGGTAGACGCTTTGCTCTTCGTCGGTCAGTGGCGGCAATTCGGATGGTTCATTCACAGAACGGTGATTGGTGGTTGTAAGTGACCTGTAGCAGTGACCTACGTCAGCTTGTCAACTGGTGCGCCGGCCAAGAATCCATCGCTTACGTCTTCGGCTCACCGGCGTCAGACGTCCAAGTTGCGGACTTCCAACGCGTGTTTCTCGATGAATTGCCGACGCGGTTCGACCTTATCGCCCATGAGCACACGGAACATTTCGTCGGCGGCCGCCGCATCGGTTAGCGTCACCTGGACCAGCGTTCGGTTTTCCCGATCCAAGGTCGTTTCGCGCAGCTCCTCGGGGTTCATTTCCCCCAGACCTTTGAAGCGGGTGACTTGCATTCCCTTTTCACCAGCGGCCCGAATTGCCGGTAGCAGCGCTCGCAAGTCATGAATGCCCGAACGATTCTCCTCGCGGACCAGCGTAAATTTGGACTCCGTCGAACCGGTCTTTTGTTCAGGAATCAGATCCGCCAATCCGAACCCAAACTCGCCCAGCTGTTTCAAGCCAGCGTTGATGGTCTTAACTTCATGCATTTCGATGACATGGGCCAACAAGCGTTCTGGCTGACCTTCGACTTCGGCCGCGTCTTCGTCTTCCGGCGCGCTCTCGAGCGTCAAGTTTTCGTCTTCGATGAAGGACTCGAGTGCGTCGCGGCTGTGGAACCAGTGCGAATCGTTGCCGACTGACAACAAGAAAACAGGTAGTCGCATGCTCGCCTCATCCAGCCGTTCGGCATGGGCTCGCAGGCTGATACCTCGCTTTTCTAACGCGATTAAAGCGTCTTCCATGGAAGCCAGGCATTCAGTGAGCCCGCGCATGCGGTCTCCATCCACCCGCGCACCGTCCCAAGACTCCAACCAGCAATCGGTCAAGCCGCGCTCCATCAGCTGGACTTTCATCTCTTCTTCCGTCTGAACGTAGTAGCGTGTTGACTTGCCACGGACGACACGGAACAACGGTGGTTGGGCTAAGTACACGTGACCACCGGCGACCAAGTGGTACATCTGGCGATAGAAGAAACACAGCAGCAGCGTGCGGATGTGGGATCCGTCCACGTCGGCGTCGGTCATGATAATGATCTTGTCGTAACGTCGCTTCGCCACGTCTTGATCTTGCCCAATGCCGCAGCCGATGGCCTGAATCATGCTTTGCACTTCTTCGTTGGCCAGTACTTTGTCTTCGCGGCTCTTGTAGGCGTTGATAATCTTACCGCGGAGCGGCAGGATGGCTTGGAATTCGCGAAAACGTCCACCTTCGGCGCTGCCTCCTGCCGAATCGCCTTCCACCAAGTAGACCTCGCATTCTTCCATCTTGTTGCTGATACAGTCGCGCAGCTTGCCGGGCAAACCACCTCCACTGAGCGCGTCCTTTCGCTTGCGCAACAGGTCCTTGGCTTTGCGAGCCGCTTCCCGAGCTTCGCAGGCTAGTAGGCCCTTGCGCACAATCTGCTTGGCATTCTTGGGGTTCTCCTCCATGTACTTCTGCAGGGCTTCTCCCACGGCACCACTCACAATGCCTTCGACCTCGCCATTTCCCAATTTGGTTTTGGTCTGCCCTTCGAATTGAGGGTGCGGCACACGTAGACTGATGACCGCCGTGAGTCCCTCGCGGAAATCATCTCCGGTGGGCGACAAGTCTTTGAACAAGTTCTCTTTCTTGCCGTAGTTGTTTAACGCGCGTGTCAGTGCCGATCGAAAACCGGAAACGTGCGTACCGCCTTCGATGGTATGGATATTATTGACGTACGATTGGACATTTTCGGTGTACTCCGTCGAGTACTGCAGCGCGATTTCAAAGGACACTCCTTCGCGCGTGTCGTTCATGTATAGAACGTCGGGATGGATGGCGTCGCTAGCACGATTGAGGTGCTGGACAAATTCGACAATCCCCTCTTCATAGTAGAACTCGTCGCCTTCATTGATGCGCTCGTCATGAAAACTGATTCGAACTCCGCGATTGAGAAACGCCAGTTCTTGCAGGCGTTTGTAGAGCGTATCGAAGTTGAACTTGGTATTCGGGAAGATGGTCGAATCTGGTTTGAACGTGGTCTTCGTGCCCACTTTGCTGGTCGTGTGTCCTTTCGTCACCGGACCGCTAACCACGCCGCGTTCGTAGCTTTGTGTCCACACGTGTCCGTCGCGTGAAACCTCTACCTCACACCATTGCGACAAGAAGTTGACGACGGTCACGCCGACGCCGTGCAAGCCGCCCGAGGTCTCATAAGCTTTCTTTTCAAACTTGCCCCCAAATTTGAGCACCGTCATCACGCCTTCCAACGTGCTGACTTCGCGGTCCATCTCCTCACTCAGTTGTTCGTGCTTGGTGACCGGGATGCCACGCCCATCGTCTTCGACTGTGACCGAACCATCGGAGTTGATGCGCACGGACACCGATTGGGCATGCTTGGCCATGACCTCATCGATGGAGTTATCGACCACCTCGTAGACCAGGTGATGCAAGCCCTTGAGGGTGGTATCCCCGATGTACATGCTGGGACGTTCACGCACGTGCTCCATGTCGCTCAGGTGCTTTAGATCCTCCGACGTATAGTCGGAAGACTGCATGCTGATTTCGTCGTCGGTAGGCTTATTTTCTTCGCTCATCCGCTACTAAACTCAAGGTCCCCTGGGGAGGCTTGCGCCCGCCAAAACCAACGGCAAACTAAGGGGTTTGGCCGGATTTCAGCTCGAAAAATTCAAGCCCCTAATTCTACCAGTAAAGCCTCGTTTTGACTGGGCCACTTCGGCCCTCCGGACTGGCGAATTCACAATTAAATCTCGGTTGGAAATGCCTTCCAGAGCTAGCCGCGATGGCCGGTTTTGCGCGGCGCGGCGGCCACCCTGGGAGGCATGCTTTCTAAGGGACTCGATGGTGGCAAACTGGGCGTTTTGAGGGGTGCCGCGTGGACTAACCCCGGCAGTAGTTGCGACGAAAGAACACGACCGCCGCCAGAGTCAACGCGATCGTCCAAGCCCATTGC
>JANQOL010000609.1 GCA_028289675.1 Pirellulaceae bacterium | reverse complement strand
AAGTACAGGCGATCTTCTAGTTTGACCAAGTCCGCCGGCGGTTGGATACGAGTTCGCCGGCTGGATTGTGACCGGCCGCGCTGCGGTGCCTCTGCGGTTTGCGAACCCGCGTTCTTGGCATCGCCAGACACCGATCCGGTGCCCGCGTCTCCATCCGGAATCAGTGGTTGCCCGTCGGGGAACAACATGCCGACCGTCTTGGGCAGCCGAGCTTGAAACCGAATCGGAACGACGGAGATGGGCAGCTCTAGTTCTTGGCTGCTGGTCGTCTTGCAATCGATGGCCAGCTCACGCTGCAATTGGCCTTGCCAACCCGTCGCATAGCATTCCACGTCCGACTGAGAATCCGGTTCCCAAGCCCTGTGGAATTCTACGGCCCGCCATCCCTGCGAACTGTCTGTCACCGGTGCATCCTCGTTGCATGGACCGTGGACCGCGCGACTGCCATGTCACGCCTGGAATCAAATGCACGGTTCTTACGCAAAACCGATAACCCCGAGTCAACCAATCCGATGGGCGCCGACCAAGCTGAGGCATCGCTCAGGCGGCCTTGGCGATCGGGTGAGCTTCCAACAAGGCGTCCACGATCCGTTGGAAGGGTTCCTGCAATTCGAAGCTGGGTGCCAACCCGGCCACCGTGTCTTTCAACATTTGTTCCGTCGCACCCGATCCCGCCGGAATATGAAAGCGGTAATCGCCGATCGCCAGCATATCGCCGGTCCGAGCGTTGGAGTTGGGCATGCTCAAAGACGACTGGGAGGTCGTGTCACGTGCATCGAGCCAGGCCAGACAGACCGAGCTGACGACGCCCAACGACAGCACGGCAGCGCCATCGGTAAGCAACAATCCCGGCTTGAGTTTTGCTTTGGCTACCAGTGCTTTGGCAATCTGTTCTCCGCAAACAAAGTCGTCCATGGTGGCACCGTATAGCAGCGCTTGGGCGCGACTCGGCTTGACCGGCATCGTGCAGTGGAATTCCAGCGGACGACCCAGCGGATTAACAACCAGATACCCACCGAAATAGCCGTGTTCCTCATGGCTGCGGACCGACAAAAAGCCAATCGAATCGACCATACGTACCGTTTCTTGAAAGCTGTATTGCTAGCCTAAGTGCGTCAATAGCGGCGAAGGACCGACAGAGGGTGCCCGGGTGGACTCGCCGGAACGTGTCCTTGTCCAATGTCAAGTCACTTCATGGACAGGCTTCAACGCACCTACATATGTCGGAATGCCGGTTGTATCGACTTTAGCAACCCTAACATTTCGGCCTGCCTCGGATTGCAAATCCCGTGTGCTGCGAGGTTTGGGGACTACAGGTTGCTCGACTCAAGATGTCAGCTGACTATACTGGGGGGAACATTCATTGGAGCCACAATCTGCGGAGTGACCATCGTGGGCAACGATCCATCTCAATATTCGCCTGTGTTTCGCATCGACGTATCGGCGGAACCGGGGAGTACCGGTCAGACGGATGCTAGCAATCCCGCCGAAGCCACGATTGCGCTCCTGCATCAAGTAGTGGCCGGTCAGCAGAGGCAGAATCAGCTGCTGGAACAGTTGGTGCAAGCCACGGTCAGTGTGCAAAAGCAGCGGGCTTCCGAGCTGGAACAGTGGAAGGAGGCGAATCCGCGGTTGGCTCGTTCCTGTCGCCGGGCCGCCGAGTCGCTGTCTCGCGTCCAAACCGAGTTCCTGGAAACACTGACCGAGGAGATCGACGAAAACGAAGAGAACTTGGTCGAGGGCGAGTACATGCTCAATGAGTTTGTGGACCGCTTTGGACCGCGGCTGGCCCATCTCAATGGTGTTTTGCAGGTATTGGCTCAGCTGGGCAGTGGCGTGCCCAACCAACAGCCGACTCAGCACTAACCTGCTCAACACACTCTGACGTGCGACGAATCGTTCGTGTTGGTTGCTCTCGAATAAACCAATGCTACGGCCAAACGGCTGATTTTTGGCATCATTGCGCCATCTGAATTGATCTGGCGGTTGGTCCTCATCGTGGCTAATATCCGCTTGCCCTGGGCGATCTCGACACAATATTGCCTCGACAAACTGGGTCAGAGTAGCTGGGCACCGTCAATTTGAATCGTTTCCAGTTCGCGTGCTCCGACGTCGGCAGCTCGTTGACAGTTCGCTTGGTCCGAAACGGCAAACTCAGTGCGGCAGGACGCCGCGTCCCGGTCCAAGTTTCAAGGAGGAACATCGTGCAGACCATCAAGACCGGTGTTGTGGTCGCTCTGCTGTTGGCCGTGTGCTACGGGGCCTTCGTCGCGCTGAACGCGCCCGATCCCGAGTTGCCGGCCAGTATCGAAGAGTGGGCGTCTGGAGAAGAAGAGCTGGAACAGCTGGTCGGATTCAACATGGAATCTGACCTGATGTCCCTCGATTCGGCCGTGCCGATTTCTCCGGATCAGTTGTTGGGCCAGGTGCCGGGTGCGAATCCAGCGCCGAGTACGAATACTGAGCCAGCAGTTACCGTCCCCAGTTTGCCTACGCTGGACTTTGGAAGCGCTGACGCGAAACCAACGGATAACTCACTGCCCGGCGGCGTGACTCCCGCCGCGACCCTGCCAGCTCCCAATGCTTCGGTGGCCACCCCGCCTGCCACAGAAGGCGCTGCAAGTGCACCTCCGGAGCTGACGATGGAATCGTCGTTGACTAGTTTTCCGGCGCTCGACAATGCGTTGCCCCTGCCAACCGAAACGGCACTACCGCCATCGAATGCGAGCGTAGCCAACTCCACGTCCGCATCGGCGTTACCCAACAACGCCTCGACTGCTGGGCCGAGTCTTCCTCCACTGGGATCCCCTGGCGTTGACGCGCAGACGATTTCCAATCGCACTGACGTAACGGACCCGGCTCAACTGATGCCGCCAATGTTGGACGCGGCTGAGGCCGATAATGCCGTCCAGGATCAGACCGGCGGCGGTCTGCCCACGTTGGATTTCGCCACCGCGCGGGAAATGGCATTGCAGAAGGCGCGGTCCGGCGAGCTGAAACAAGCTCTGGCCGATCTCAGCCCTTATCTGGAGAGTCCCGAAATTAGCAGTGCGGAGCGGCAGGACTTGATCGATATCCTGGACGCCTTGTCGCGAGAAGTCATCTACGGTCGTCGGCATTTTCTGGAGCCTGCGTACGTTGTGGGCCAGAGCGACACCGTTGCATCCGTTGCCAAGTCGATGAATGTCAACCCAGAGTTTCTGAACGCCATCAATGGCTTGGGTGAGGCCAAAGCTCTGTTGCCCGGCAGTAAGTTGAAGGTTGTCCGCGGGCCTTTTCGGGCGGTAGTGAGTCTGTCCGAAAGCGAGCTAACGCTGTTCTTGGGTGAATACTACGCAGGTCGATTCCCAATTTCGACCGGCAAAGATCCTAGTCCTCGGGCTGGCAGTTTCGAAGTTGTCGATCGGCAGACGGAACGCACGTACTATGGCGCGGGCGCCGTCGTGCTGCCGGGCAAAGATCCGCGTAATCCATACGGAGGCTATTGGCTGAATTTGG
>JANQOL010000510.1 GCA_028289675.1 Pirellulaceae bacterium | reverse complement strand
CTCTGCTGAAGCAAACGCAAGCAGAGGAACGAGTGATTCGCCATCTAGCGCCGGTGGTCTCGAGATGCCGCACAATTCGACGAGCGTGGGGTAGAGGTCAATCAAGCCGACGGGCGCATCACAACTGGATCCGGCGCTAGCGAAGTCCTGAGCTCGGTTTCGAGGCGGCACGACAATCAATGGCACTTTGGTCGCACGTTCCCAACCCGTCCACTTCCCCCAATGATCTTTTTCTCCCAAGTGCCATCCGTGATCCGACCATAGCACGATCAGCGTATTGTCGGCCCTCTCCGATTGATCGAGCGCTTCCAACAAACGCCCTATTTCGTGGTCCACATAACTCACACACGCCAGGTAAGCTTCCACAGCGGCCTGCCATTGCCCGTGCTTTTCCACAGTTGAATGCAAGCCGGCTGTTACGGCCGCAAGCGCCCATTCGCGCCCGGCGCTACCGAGGTCTTGTAGGTCATCGGCTCGGTAGGGAGGCAACTGGCCAGGCTGCCCCTGGAATCGCTCGAAAAACCGCATTGGGGCGAACAAAGGAATGTGAGGCCGGTAGTAGCCAATGCAAAGAAGCAGCGGCTGGTCCGGCTGCTCGCCCAGTCGCCGGATGGCCCAGTCCGTGCAGCGTGTATCGCCCCAATCGGAGTCGGGAAAATCCAATCCGCCCCAATCAAACGACTCGCCGCTCGGCGCATTCGGTCGGCGGTCCGAAGGCATGCGATTCAGTGGCAAAACAATCTGACGGCCTTTTCCAGCGGAGACAACATGCCTGGGATTCCGAGATCCCTTGCTTGGTAACTCGGTCGGCGTGTAACGCACTGCGTCCGACGCAAAGGGACTCCAGCGTTGCTCGTACGACTGATATATCTCGAATTGATCCTTGGCTCCTTTGTGGAACAGTTTGCCAGTGCCCACGGTGAGATAACCGGCTTCTTTGAAGACGGTAGGCAGTAGCCGATCTTTCGGATAGACCTGGTCGATCGCGCGGGACTCGTTGGACCAAACACCGGTCACGTTGGGCATGCGACCACTGAACACGGCAGCGCGCGACGGGTTGCACGCCGGCGCGGCACAGTGCGCATTGGTAAACAAGATCCCCCTCGCGGCCAATCGATCAATATTTGGCGTATGCGCTTGCGGGTGACCTTCCAAACACCCCACCCAATCGTTGAGATCATCCACGGCAATGAACAGCACGTTGGGTGAATCCGCGACTGCCGCCAGCATCGAACAATAGATGACCGTCAGCCAGCTGATTCCTCCCAAGAACCGTCGACAACTCACGCAGTCCGCCGCGCTCATATCCACCTCGTCAACACATTTGTTTTCTTGAGCTCCGATTGCTCCAAACGTGGCGTTGGCCGCCCGCCAGGAATGAACGACATTGTAGGCAAACGAAGATCGAATCGCATGCAACTGGCGATTAGCTGCCTTCGGTTAGTTGCATTTGTCGTCGGGTGGGCAAGCAATGTATATTTTGTCCGTTGCTGACCAGTGAGGAACGGCAGTTGCTGTGCGTCGAATTCCACCGCAACCCAGGCTGTACTGTGCGACACATTTGGGGAGGGCACTATGTATCGGCGCCAGTTTCATAGTTTTGCGCTGGGGACGTGTTTAGGTTGGAACTACCTCAAGCGAGGACGATTGGCTCACGCGCGGGGAAGCCAGGGTTTTGACCGGATGGGTGGTTGGACCGGCAAGCAATTTGCGCTGACGCCGCTCCATTGAACTAGCTGGGCACTGTCACGTAAATGGTTAGCGGCAAGGCGTTGGCCGCCGGTGCACAAGGTTGAAAGCGCCGTCGTCAAAGTCACCATTTGCCAGACAGTGCCAGCCGAACGGCAAACCATCTGACACTTCTAACACCGCTTGAAATAGACTGCGAGTTGAAACGATGCAAATATTTACAAAGACCTTGGTCGCAACCATCTGTTGCTTGAGCTTCGTTACTGCAGGCCAAGGCGAGGTGGTGGACGTGCCAAAGGCGGTCGAGGTCGAGAGATTAGCTGGCGCCCAGCCTCGGAACGTGGTCTTCATTCTCTCCGACGATCATCGTTATGACGCCATGAGCTTCATGGGACACGCGTTGGCTAAGACGCCTCATATGGACGCCATGGCGCGCCAAGGTGCGCACCTGCGAAATGCGTTTGTCACCACATCATTGTGCTCACCCAGCCGAGCATCCATTCTGACCGGCTTGTACACTTTTCGCCATCGAGTCATTGATAATCAGCGTCTGGTCCCGGACGGCACTTCGTTCTTTCCGCAGTATCTCCAACAGGCGGGCTATACAACTGGGTTTATCGGGAAATGGCACATGGGGGCTGCCAGCGACGATCCTCGACCAGGATTCGATTATTGGTTCAGCTTCAAAGGCCAGGGACACTACTATCCACCTAACGAGAATTACACGCTCAATGACAACGGTCGCCGAGTCCCGCAAGACGAATACATCACCAGTTTGCTAACGGAGCAAGCGATCAAGTTTCTCGAGCAGCAAAGTGGACAAGACCAGCCGTTCTTTCTGTACCTTTCGCACAAGGCTGTGCACGGACCATTCACGCCCGAGCCCGCTTACAAAGGCAGCCTTGCGGATCGTCCCTTTGAACTACCAGCGTCTAGCCAGCTGCTGCGGAACAACTTGAAGAACCGTCCACGGTGGTTGCTTGATCAACGGAATAGTTGGCATGGCATGGATTTCCCACTGCATTCCGGCAATACCGTGGAAGCCTTTTACAAGAGCTACTGCGAGGCGCTGCGGTCGGTAGATGACAGTATTGGCGCCGTGATGCAACAGTTGAAGAAGATGGGCATCTACGATGAAACGCTCGTCATCTACATGGGCGACAACGGATACATGTTTGGTGAACACGGTCTCATCGACAAACGGGTGGCCTATGAAACATCCAGTCGAGTCCCGATGCTGATGCAGTGTCCAGCCATTATCCCATCCGGAACGGTACTGGATGAGGTGGTCGCCAATATTGACGTGGCTCCCACCGTGATGGAAGCCATGGGCCTAAAGAAACCCGCGCACATGGACGGCCAGAGCTTCTTGCCGTTGGCACTAGGTCAATCAGATTCCTGGCGCGACTATTTCTTGTACGTTTACTACTGGGAACAAAACTATCCGCAGACGCCGACGCACTTTTCGCTGCGTGGAAATCGCTACAAATACATCACTTACTATGGCTTATGGGATTCGGACGAGTTGTTTGACATTCAGGCAGATCCGGCGGAACAAAACAATCTCATCCACCAGCCGGAATACGCGGAAACTAAACGCAACATGCAGCAGCGACTGTATGCCATGATGGACGAACTGGGTGGCATGGAGATTCCGCTCAATCCGCCACGCGGACGACAGCAAAACAAGCGTTTGCGTGATCGTGGCGGTGTTCAAGCTGCAAACTTTCCTGAGGCGTTTATTGTCGACGAGCCTCTCCGCAAAGAGCTCAAGTAGCCGTTCCTTACGCGGCCCTTCTCAGCAGACATCGAATGCGGCTAGTGCGCGTCATGCGGACAGTTGGCCTGGTTCATCAACGCTGGTGGTCGCTCATTCCGTCGAAAACAGTCCACATCAAAAGCAAAAATGTTCTACGTTTAGCCGCAGGCACACGCCTCGACAGCAGCAGGCCATCGCGTGCGTCTGTGGCTACCGGCTATACTCAGCTGCCCTTTGTTGAGCATCTCGGGTCGCGCCTTACCGATTACGGAATGATGCGTCGCAATTGTCCTTCGCTCCCACCCACCAAGAAAGTGCCATCGATTGGGTGGACCGCAATCGCATAAGCCCAACCCGACAGTGCGGAAATCGTTCGCGTAACTTTGACTTCGTCAGGATCGACCAATCTGACTCGGCCATCAGCACAGGACGCAACGATGACTGAGCCATCAGGAAACCAGTCAACGTCCAACGGCGGAGACTTGAGCCGCGCGTATCTGACGAGTCGTCCGATGGTGGGCTGCCACAAACGAATCGTTCGATCTTCTGCGGCCGAAATGACCAAAGGCAATCGCCGGTCCCCGGGTTGCAATGCCAGGGTATGGACGGTTTGCGTATGCTGGTTGAGACTACGCACCAAATCGCCCGCTGCTGTGTCCCACACGCGCAATGAGTAATCGGCTCCAGCGCTGACCAACGTCTCTCCATCGGCCAATAAACACAAGGCGTTCACACCACGTGCATGGCCCGACAATGTCCGCACTTCGGCAAGCTGAGACTCGGCGGCGCCATTGCTCAAGCTCCAAAGCTTGACTTGCCGATCTACACTGGCGGACCACAATTCGGTGTTGTTTTGCCAGGCCACGGAGCGCACGCTGTCGGAATGAGTATGAAAACTCGCGACCGATCGCAATTCGGGCCACGAAAAGACCTGCACGCTTCCATCTTCGGACGGGCGACCGCCGCCAACGGCCAATTGCGTGCCGTCCGGTGAAAACGCGAGGCAGTGTAGATTTGGCGACGCACAGTCCACGGTGCGTTGTGGCATTAGTTCGGGCCAAGTGAACATCCCGATGCCCGCTTGGCTCACTGCTATGGCGAATTTGCCGTCGGGTGAAAAAGCAACATCGGTCACGGGTGGCTCGAAAGCTGCAGCCATTCGCGACAAAGCGCCGCTCGACAAAGCGCCGGCGAGTGCGCCCATCAGCAAGACACTTCGGACTGCAAACGCGGCCATCGATTCCATCGCGATCTTCATGGACCTACCGTTGCTTCGTTTGATCATTAGCCCCTTATCGAACAGAG
>JANQOL010000478.1 GCA_028289675.1 Pirellulaceae bacterium | reverse complement strand
ACAACCCAGGCGACTTTGCCAGCAACGGCGACTACCTGGCTGCCGCCAACACCAACACTCCGCATGCGGTGCTGCGGTTGCCCGTTGCGGGGTGGGAAGGACCTCAGAAGGCCGCGCCGCGTTGGGATTGGAGTCGTTTGACGCCGGCCGGTGAAGTCGTTGCGAACTCGTTGGGCTATGGATCGCCAAGGAGCGTGGCGGTTGGCTTGGACGATTCGGTATACGTCACCTACCAGGCCGGTTTGATGATCCGCGAGCACGGACAATACGAAGGGGGCGGCTGGCCCGAAGCTGGTCTCCGCGGCAGTCGCCTGCTGGGCTTCAACCGCAAGTTGCAACCAACGTTCGTTGTCGGCCGTCAGTCCAAGCTGCGTGCTGAGGCAAACACCGGCGTGCTTTACTACCCCATGCAATCGACCGCTGGGCCGCACAAGACGATTGTCGTCAACGATCAAACCAAGCAAGTCGCCCAGGTGTGGACTCACGACGGAATTTACTTGGGGAGTGTCTTCGACAAGCGGGCTGACGATGGGCGCCCGGCCGGCTTCTATCACCTGCATGGCGACGACAACCAAGGCGCCACCCTCGTCACTCACAACGAGAAGACCTACTGGCTGATGCCTTACGTTGGGCACAACCGGCTGTACGAAATCAGCGGTTGGGGAGATTGGCAGCGGGGGTCAGGTCGCGTCGCGCGTCCCAATCACGTCTTCGACGGAACGACCAACGGGATCGGGCTTACGGCACGTTACTTTCAAGGTGACAAGCAAGTCGTTGAGACCACAGAGGACCCGATCTACTTCGAACAGTTTGGTGCTGAGCGACACGCCGACAAGCTCAAGCCACCCTACAAGGTCGTCTGGACTGGCTTTGTGCAAGCTCCGCTCAGCGACGCCTTCCGATTTCGATCGCTCATAGGCGTTAAAGAGCAGGTCGCCGTTTGGATCGACGGCAAGATCGTTCACGCCGGCGGCACGCCCCAAGGCATTGACCAGTCCGTCGACCTGATCGCCGGTCATCGTCACCGCATTCGCGTGGAGTACCTCAATCCCGACGGCCGCGCTGAACTCAAGTTGCTCTGGTCCAGCCGTCTCGTCGATCCAACTCGACTGGAAAAGGCGGCCCTGCATCCCGACACCAGCACGAAATGAGGCATGGCGAACGCGGCGAGGAATCAATTGCCCCAAATCCCAGCGACTAGCCAATTCATTGTGACCAACAGAATCGCATCAACGATCGCGATCAAGAGAGCGCCGTAGATCCAAAGTGACGCGGACCGCGGATACGAGCGGTAGCGAAAAAGAAGTAGGTGCAGATTCGGAATGGTGGCAATCAGCGGGAGCGTTACGGCTGAAATGACGGCATGCTCAAATCCACGCCGGTACTGCCAGGCTCGCGGACTAATCCCGCTGACCATCTCGTACGAGTCGATGATCCCTGAGCAGAGGATCGCCAATGCGCCGTACCAAGCCAGTGCGATGAGAATCCAGGCGGAATCACTCCCCTCGCGGCGGCGAAGTTGGAATGCCGCGATCAGCAACACTGCCGCAAAGAACACGCCCGATGGTCCTGGATAGAACCGGTAAAACAATCGCTCATGCGCTGGTCGCAATAGCGAATGGTCAGCCAATTCAGCAGGCACGGGAAGCATCCAGTAACGCAGCCAGGCAAGGACAAACGCAATGTAGGCGATGACCAGCAATAGGGATCGCAGGCTAAACCGCCAGGAAGCAAGTTCCCGCATCCGGCATGTGCTGTTTGGCATAACAACTGACTATTCTTGGATTGAGCAGCCTTCTATTCCCTCCTCTCCTGCTCAATATTTGACTAGCTCGAAGACTTTGGCTGAAATATCGAGCTACTCATGTGTCGGACATGCGATTTGGTTGTAAACAGAATGCTGCATCGTGGGCGGTCCCAGGCGTTACAGATAGGGATTAAGGGGGAAAGTAATGAGCATCTTCTCACGGTTCTTTGGTAAGCACGAAGAAGACGATCGAGTTACGCAACTGATTGCGAATCCGCAGATCGAAGACCCGTTGAGCTTGCAGTTGTTGTTTGACGGGCAGTTGCGATTGCAGTCGAGCGACGTGGCAGCCGTTCTGCAGTCGTATCACAAGTCGATGGTAAACGCCCGCTGTGATATCGATTCGACGCTCGGCGAAGAAGGCAAGATATTCGGACTTGTCGGGTGGGCGAACCATGTGATCAAGCTGGTTGGCTTTGACGTGCCGATGCCAACTGAGGCCGTTGAGTCATGCGTTGCTCCGTCCCACTACCCACAAGAATTGAAGGAACGTGCAAGAGCACACACCGGCCACATTTTGCTTTTCTACGCCGGCTACGAAACTTCGGCGCATGAGCAATACGTAGCTTTGGCAGCGGTGTCGGGCGCGCTTGCGCAGCTTGGCGCCATTGTGATTCTCAACGAGTCCGCACACACATCGTTTCCCGCGGCTGCGCTTTCGGGCTCCGATGTCGATGGCGACATTATCGAATTGCTGCGGACATTGCCGCTGGCGATTCTATTTTGCGGATTCGTCAAGTATGAGGTCGAGGGGACGTCTGGGGTCTGGATGCGAACCTATGGTGCGCATTTGTTGGGCCTTCCTGACTTTGCGGCATATGCCTCAAGCCATGATGAAGGCCAACGTTACTTTGATATTTTCGAGAACATCTTTTCGTATCTGCGGGATTCCGGCGCCGTACTCGCTGCCGGCCACACCATGCAGGTCGGCGAGCACGAGTTTCTCAAATGTCGAGAACGAACAGACGACGAGTACTTTCTAGAAAGCGCTGGCGAACTACTGGTTGCCGAGATTATTGGCCCTGACGAGATCAATCAGTAAGAGATTGTCTTTGCGGCTCACGCAGCGGCCGTGCCATCGGACGCGTCCTCCCGGGCGTCAGCCCTCGTCTTAAAGAGTCATCTCGCGGAACGAAGCGTCCTGCGCAACCTGTTTGATGGCAAGCATTTCAGCCGTCAGCCGCAGTCGAGACCGGGCACGCTTACCTTCGAATGTCAGCTTTAGGGCGTGCCGAGCATATAGGACTGTGAAGTGCCAAGAACATTTCAGACATTCAATGAGCTGCCATCATGCCTAACCCGCAGTTTTCGCATCGCGCTTGCCGTATTACCGGGCTTTGCCTGGCCATCAGCCTGGCGTCATCATTGGCCTGGGCGGGATACAGCCAGCCGGCATTTATTGATGGCGGGCAGTCGGTAGACGGTCGGTATACCGTGACGGCTGAGTTGATCGAGCAAGGCAGGCGGTCTCACGGTCCCAACAAGTGGCAGTTTACCTGGACCGACAAGCAAACGAATCAGTCGCATCGCTTTGAAGCCAAGGGACTGACGCGTGGGCAAATCTACGGCCACATCTACGTGGCGCCGGACGGGCAAACTTTCGCCTTGTGGAATCAGGTGACGTTGTGGTGGGACGGCAAGTCTCACGACCACGCGCACG
>JANQOL010000607.1 GCA_028289675.1 Pirellulaceae bacterium | reverse complement strand
CCGAAACTATCAATTCGAAACTTCGCCGGACCGCCAACAATCACACGAGTCTCATCGTCGAACACGATTCCTACGAATCCGGTTAGTATCTTCAGTTCGAAACCTGGGGAAAGTCGCATACCTGACTTAACAGTTGTGCTTCCTTCCTCAAAGGTGCAGTCTGCCACTCGAAGTACCGTTGCCACGGCAGACTGATTGGGGTTACTCGCGACCGACGTTTCGCCGTTCTCCCGAGATGTGGCCGCAGATCCAGCTGCCGTGAGACGATGCATATCTGCTTCGTCCTCGCGAATCGCGAGCCAACTGATAACCGCAACGCCCAACAATAGGCACCCCAATGCCAGAACGGCAACTGGATACGAGAACAGCCATCGTGGTAGCGCGACCGAAGTGCGAGATACCGTAGTCGATGGAGGCTGGTCGCCTGTGTCGTCGTACGATCGATCTAGTTTTGCCATGTCAGACAACACGTTGACCCGCGAAGTTGTGCCGTCGGAAGGTTGATCAAGCAGGTCTTTCCAGTGCACCGGCGCGTATTTCCATTCGAGCAATGCGCTTAAATCAAGATATTCAACGACAAAAGCAGCAACCTCCGGGTCGAGGGAGACCCACTTCATAAGTCGCTCTTCCGATTGGGCCTCGAGCTGCCCCTCTCGCAATCTGTCCATCATCAAGGACAGTTCTTCTCGATGGTCCATACTAAGTCCCATGGGGAAATCTCCTGATGCAACGCATTCCTACTAGTCCTCTAACTGTTTCCGTAGTACCTGATCCACGCACTCCATCAGTGAATGGTGCACCCGATTGATTGCCTTTTGAATCGCCATGGCTGAACGACCGACTTCCATGGCGATTTCCTTCGCTGTCATCGATTGCTCATAGCGGTGACGCAGTAAGTCACGGTCTCGATCACGTAGTTTTTCCAGACAGGTTTCCAACGCCCATGCCCGTTCATCAAGTCGCTCATCCGCTAGCTCTCGCTCGTCTGCTATCGCACGAAGAAACTCATCATCCATCGAAACGTTCGAGTTTCGCTTGGCACGTCGACTATTGCTGGCGGCAAAGTAAGCGATTTGGCAAATCCAGGCCCGAAAGTTGGTGCCCGTCTCGAATTCTTCGAATTTGCGCCACGCCACGAGAACCGCCTCTTGAAACGCCTCGTCCGCATCGGTTCGCGTTCGCACCAGCGTTCGGATGTACCGATAAATCCGGCTTTCTTCTTCTTCGAGAAGCGATACAAACTCCGCCTTGCGGTCGCGATGCTTCATTCGGAGTCCGGTGTTCGTGTCCATGGAATAGTCCTGGCTGAGACGTGTAGTGCACTCGACTGGAGACAACGGATCGGAACATCCTGGTTCTGACTGCTGTCACCAACTTTCCCCAGATAGAACGTCAAGCGATAGCGCTAATGCTTGCCAGACCTGCTTTCCACTGATTAGATGTCGTCTCGGCAGCCAAGGTTGACATTTTTTGGGGGAAATTGGGGGAAATTCTTGCAGTCGAGCTGCGTTGAGTGTTTTGCCTGAATTTGAGTCGCTGGTTTGCGTTCTCGTCTCGCACAAGCTGATGCAGACCGCCTGGCGGCAGCCTCGGAGAAGCACTCAGCCAACACGACATAGGTGACCCGTCGACCTGATCCACTGCGATTGCATCGTTACGGATCGCTGTCGGTTTCTTCTTCGTCGATTTCGATGACGTCGCCCAGCAGGTCTTGGTCGAAGTCGTAGAAGAACCAATCCATCTCGCCGAGGCCGCCGATGAGCGTG
>JANQOL010000344.1 GCA_028289675.1 Pirellulaceae bacterium | reverse complement strand
GATCGTTTTTTCGCTTGGCCGGCTGCGTGCGAATCTCCAGCGATGTCAGTCCGCGCCCAACGCCGCTGAGCACGCCGCAGGATTCCAGTTCAACGTGCTCCAAGGGACCGATGATGGCCGCCTTGCGTTCGTACACACGGACGAAGTTCATCAGTCCGGGAGTCAGCGGGCGCTGAATGCAATGTCGATAGACTTGGCAACGGATACGTTCGACCTGCCAGAAAAGACGCGCGAAAAGTCGATCATCCGGGTGCTCGCGCAGATGCTCGATGCCGTGCCACAGAAACCTCAGCTGGCAACTGGCCGCTGCATGGTTGGACACTGGATAAAAGGCCCACAAAGGATCTAATCGCTGCACATCGTCTAGACGCCTCGGCAACGGCATTAACGCCACCTTGGTCAGTGCGTTGTAGACGATTTGATTCTCGACGAAGGACCTCTGGAGACGTTGGTCCCGAGTGAACTGTTGGCTGAGATGCAGACTGCCGCGGGCCAGATCACTCAGCATGCTGGTTAACAAATCTCGATGGCTGGCCGGTAATCTGATGCTGTCCCAAATGTCGCGGTCTTGCAAGAATTGATTGAGGTCGCCAGCTGACGTGCCCCAGTTCAGGTAGGCTGCTAACAAATATCGAGCCGTGGCCGCCCGCACCAACCAGTTGGCCAGGTTTCGTCCTTCCCCGTGGTCCGCTCCGGGACTGGCAAACGCGTCATAACTCATGGATGGACCGGAAGAGCCGGGGGAGCGGCCGACTACGTTGACGGCAGAAGCCCAAGCGGACGGATAGTCCAGGCCCGCGCCCATGTGCAGATGAGTTTCCGCAAAGCCCTTACTGCGCAGCATACGGGTGACGAACGGAGTCAGGATCTGGCACCGTACCGGACCTTGCCCATCCCGCACCAGGCCGGCTAGTAGCAAATCACCGGGCATCGCAAAGGTCAGCCATCGCCAGGCGCGACGCGCGGCCGCATCCCGATTGTCCAATGCGCTAGAATTGTCGGGCAACCGCGGCTCAGCCCATGGACCGTGCGGAATCAGCCAACTGGTCGAGCAGTGAGTCAAGTACCGATGCAGTCCGTCGTCGCTTCGGTTGGATCCGAACCAACAACGGTTGCGGATCGCGATCAGCTCATCGATACCCACGTGCGGAAATCGAGATACGAAGTACCGTTCGGCGGTGCGCCAAAGTTGGCGCGTGCCGCCATCTAACTGGCGATGCAGGTTTTCCAGCGGCCGTCGCAAGGCCACTTTGGAGACCCAGGGAAAGGCGATCATCTCGGCCACGAGATGATCCAGGGACATGGACACAGTGCGCGCGTTTGGCATTCGCGATAGCTACCTCAATGAACGCGGCGGGAAATCGTTTTGGTTATGGGCTGCCAGCTCACTTCCTCCGGCGCGCCTTCTTGGCCGTTGTCTTCTTCGCGCCTACCTTCTTTGCGGCGGTCTTCTTCGAGCTTGTCTTCTTCGAGCTTGTCTTCTTCGCGCTCGTCTTCTTCGCGCTCGTCTTCTTCGCGCTCGTCTTCTTCTCGCTCGTCTTCTTCGCTGGGGCACCGCTTGACGGTGCTCTCCGCGTAGCTTTCTTCTTGGCGGTTCGTTTCTTGGCGGCAGTAGCTCCCGGCTTAGCGCTCGAGTAGGAGGCGGAGCTTGGTTCGGCAACGAACTCCAATGGTGACGATTTGGGCTTTTCTCGCGAGGCTTTTCGAGCAGAGCCTTTGGTATTAGGATCCTCCGCGGGCAGATCCTGTTCCGCCTCTTTGGCTCGCAAGTGGAAGTAGGTACCTCGGTCACGTTCTTGGCGGAACAGACCTCGCGCCAAGTCGGCATACTGCTTGCGATCGCGTACTGAAGCCGATGTGCGGCTTAGGCCCCAAAAGGCAATTGCCGTTTCAAGACGATGTCGGCTATCGTCCAATGTGGATCCGGAACCATGTGGCAATTCATAAGGATCCAAAAATGCCCGGTATGCCTCGCTGCGACGGCCGGCCGCCAATTGAGCGGCCCCTAGGCGATTGTAGGCGGCGTTGATATTGCGGATGACTTGCGCATCGTCGGGCTGTCGGTTGGAAAGTTCGTGTCCCAAGTCGACGGCAATACTGGCCTCTTCGATCGCCTCTTCGACCATCTCCAGGCGTAGAAAGACGTCGCTCAGCAGCATGTGCGCTGTCTGCAAATCAAGGCGTGAACCCAAGAAATCCGACTCGGCATTGGAGAGCTCGCGCGTGATCTCTAGAGATTGCTCAATGGCCTGAGCCGCTTCGTCCAACCGATCCAGCAACATGTGCGCGTTGCCCAGGCGATTGTAGGCTACGCCGAGATCGTATTTGGCCTGTCGATCGCCTTCGTGGGTTTGTGCCAAGCTTTGGCAAATGTCGAAGGCTTCGCGATAGTGATCTTCCGCTTCATCGGGATGTTCCATTTCGACACAGGCGTCACCCAAATCAATGAGCGAACTGGCTAGAATCCGTCTGGCTGCATCACTGGACGGATGGCGTTCGGAGTTATCACGGGCCAGATGAACAGCATGTTCTCTCAGCTCTAGGGCTCGGTCACGTGCTCGGCATTCTTCAAAACGCGAGGCCGC
>JANQOL010000334.1 GCA_028289675.1 Pirellulaceae bacterium | reverse complement strand
ACGGCCTGCACGTCGACTCGGTGGAGAAGTTGGCAGCGCGAGGTAAGCAGTTACTGATCACGGTGGATTGCGGCATCGCCAGCGTCGCGCCAGCGGAGCGAGCGCGCGAGCTGGGATTGTCGCTAATCATTACCGACCACCACCGTTACGGAGACCAGCTGCCGCCCGCAGATGCCCTGGTGCATCCAGGTTTGCCGGGTACCGAGTATCCTTTCGCCGGCCTGTGCGGTGCCGGCGTCGCGTTCAAATTGGCTTGGGCCCTGTGCCAGCGGCAAAGCGGCTCACCCAAGGTGTCCGAAGCGCAGCGCGAGTTCCTTCTGCAAGCCGTTGGGTTGGCGGCCATCGGCACCGTGGCGGACGTAGTACCACTAGTCGATGAAAATCGAGTCATCGTTCGCAACGGACTCAAATCCGTTCTGAAGAAACCTTCCATCGGCCTTCAGCACTTGATGCGGGTCGCCAAACTGAGCGACAAAGCCGAGTTGGACGCAGAGGACATCGGATTCATGTTGGCGCCGCGGTTGAATGCGGCGGGACGCTTGGGGCAGGCACAGCTGGGTGTGGAATTACTCATCACCAACGATGAAGAACGGGCCGAGGCGTTGGCGGGCTACATTGGCGAGCTGAATGAGAACCGGCATAAGCTGGAACGCAGTATTCAGCTGGCGGCTTCCAAGCAGATCAAAGAGGTCCATTCACCACAGGACGACCCGGCGTTTGTGCTAGCCTCACCCAACTGGCATCCGGGCGTGATTGGCATCGTGGCCGGCAAACTGGCTGAGAAGCACCATAAACCCGTAGTGCTGGTCGCCTTGGACAAATTGGGATCGAAGCCAGGCAGCGGATCCGCGCGCAGTCCCAACGGCGTCAACTTGCATGAAGCTTTTCAACAATGCAGTGATCTACTTGTTTCCGGGGGAGGCCATGCGGCCGCCGCCGGATGCAAGATCATGGAAAGTAACTTGAGCGCTTTTCGTTCGGCCTTCTTGGAAGTGGTGGCCGAACAATCCAGCGACCTCGACGTGTCCGCGGAATTGAATCTAGATGCCGAGACCACCTTGGATCAACTGGACATGCACACTGTGGTCCAGGTCGAACAACTGGCTCCCTTTGGCATGGGTAACGCTCGTCCGTTGTTTTGTGCTCTCGGCGTCGAGCTGGCTGAAACACCGAAGCCGCTGGGTTCCAGTGGACGCCACATGAGTGTCCAGCTTTCGCAATTTGGAAAACGCATTCGTGCGGTCGCATTTGGACAAGCCGAAGAATGGCTACCACGCCTGGAGACGCACCAAGGCCCTCTGGACGTGGTCTTTCGCCCCGTGATCAACGAATTCCGTGGATTTCGTAAGGTGGAATTGCACTTGGTGGACTGGAGACCGTGCCCAACATCGGTCGCCCCCGCTCCCCACTATGATGTGGAAAGAAACGGGCCGGACAGTCCATCCGAGCAAAACCGACCTGAGGTGGATGTCGCCCGCCCCATACAATAAATAGGTGTCTAGCTTGGATCCGGACGCGCGGCCTCATTCGGAGATGTCCACCGCAGTTCGATTACAATAAATCGGGTGTGGCGCTGCCCGTGCCTACCTACCTTCCCGCCTGACAACCAGCGACCCGCTGTGCCGCCCCCCAAACCACGCCTGGCAATCACACCCACGCCGTTTCCCTCGAATCCGCCCCGCGGATACCACTGCTTCCTCTGGATCAAGTCGTGAATT
>JANQOL010000326.1 GCA_028289675.1 Pirellulaceae bacterium | reverse complement strand
ACCGCAATCCGACTTTAAGCGGTCCGCCCGGTGAACATTTGCCATTGCGATTGGCTCGTGAGACGTCTGATTACATCCGCAGCCGAGCTCACAACGACCAGCCATTTTTTGCGATGCTGTCGTTCTATTCGGTTCACGGTCCCATCCAAACCACCAAGCCGCTGTGGAAGAAGTATCAAGCGAAGGCCCAGGCAATGGGCTTGCCGGTCAAGCGAGATCGGTTCGTCTTCGACCGCACACAGGAGGTTCGTCAGATCCAGGATAATCCGCTTTACGCTGGCATGATGGAAGCGCTGGACGATGCTGTGGGCATCGTTATGAAAAGTCTGGAGCAAGCGGGTAAAGCCAACAACACCGTAATCATTTTTACCTCCGACAATGGCGGAGTCTCCTCGGGCGACGGCTACGCGACCTCCGCTCTGCCCATGCGCGGCGGCAAGGGACGGCAGTGGGAAGGCGGCATCCGCCAGCCGTATTACATACACGTGCCCAAAGTTACCAGCGGACAGCGGTCACAGGTCATGGCGACCGGAGTGGATTTTTTTCCAACCGTACTGGAACTGGCCGGTCAGGAGCAATTGCCCGCAGACATCGATGGTCGTAGCCTGGTACCGGCCTTGAATGGCGAAAGTTTGCCGGAACGTTCTCTGTTTTGGCATTATCCGCACTACGGAAATCAAGGTGGCGAGCCGTCGGGCATCGTGCGTAGCGGCGACTGGAAGCTCATTCACTACTACGAAGACGGACGAAATGAACTGTATCAGCTCCGCGATGACCCCGGCGAACAACAAGATTTGGCCTCCGCCAACCCCGAGCAGGTCACCCGTCTCCACGAGCGGCTACGGACCTGGCTGAATCAAGTCGGCGCTCGCTTCCCGGTTCCAAATCCAGATTTTGACGCCGAGGCGCGGCGAGTGACGCTCGACAAGGCGCGGACGGAGCGGATGCCCAACCGCAGTGCGGTGCACGGTACCTATCTCACACCGGATTTCACCCCAAGGGGCGGTTGGTGGCAAGACAAAAAGCGGCAACCGTAGTGCGAGTCGCAAGCCTTCGACACGTGACCTCGTTGTTTAACTTAACCAGACTGATTTCGCACGCCCTTGATCGCTCAACACCTACTGCGTGATATCTTCGGATTTGAGGACTTCCGCGGGCACCAATCCGCCATCATTCAGCGCATCCTGCGGGGACAACACGCCCTGGTGCTGATGCCCACAGGAGGCGGCAAATCGCTGTGCTACCAAATCCCAGCACTGGCTCTGTCGCGCGCCACCGATGCCGACAGTCAGCTAACCATCGTGTTGTCACCGCTGATCGCCTTGATGAAGGATCAAGTGGACGCTTTGGTAGCGCGCCGTGTACGGGCGACGTTCATCAATTCATCGCTGGAGCGCCACGAACGGGAAGAACGTTATCGTGCGCTACGTGACGGACAGTATGAGATCCTCTATGTGACCCCGGAACGATTTCGCAAACCTGAGTTTCGTGAAGTGCTGGGTGCGCGACGGATCGGGCTGCTGGCGGTCGACGAAGCCCACTGTATCAGCCAATGGGGGCACGATTTTCGGCCAGACTACACCCGCGTCCGCGAGATTCGTCAGTTCCTGGGCGACCCGACGACCATCGCGTTGACCGCCACGGCAACGCGTGCCGTTCAACAGGACATTATCCAACAACTTGGCCTATCCGATGCGGACGTGGAGATCTTTCACCAGGGCATCGAGCGCCCCAATCTGTCGTTGGACGTGGCTGAAGTTTGGGGCGATGACGACAAACTGCAGCACTTGAAGCGCGTGTTTGAACGCAATCCAGGAACCGGCATCGTCTATTTTACGCTGATCAAAACCCTCTACAGGTTCAGCGACTTGTTCCAAGACAAACGGCTACCACACTTGGTCTATCACGGTGAACTGGCGCGCTCAGCTCGTCGTGCCGTCCAAGACCAGTTCATCAACGAAGAAGATCACCTGGTGCTCGCCACCAACGCCTTTGGCATGGGAATCGACAAGCCAGACATTCGTTTCGTCGTCCACGCGGATCTACCCGGATCGCTGGAATCCTATTACCAGGAAATCGGTCGGGCGGGACGTGACGGCTTACCATCAGAATGCCTGCTACTGTACGACCAAAGCGATTTGGCGACTCAAATGGAGTTCTTGCGTTGGTCTAATCCTGACGTTGATTTCTATGCGCGGTTGTATGATTTTCTGTGCCATGAGCGGGAGTCCATTCACGCGTTCGGATTGGAATGGCTGCGAGAAAAGTTGCACGCACGGCAGAAACATGACCGCCGATTGGAAACCGCGTTGGGAATGTTGGACCGCTACGGCGCCTTGGAAGGCAGCCTGCATCCGCTGCGCATCGATCGGATGAAAGAATTGCCGAGTGCGTTGACCGACGCGGACGCCTTGGAGGCCAAGCTGCAGGCTGACCAAGCTAAATTGTTGAGCCTCGTCCAGTACGTCCGCACCGAAGATGACCGCCGAGCGTTTTTGCACCAATACTTCTGCGGCTAGTGCGAGCCGCGTTTGTTGTTTAGCAGTGTTTAGCAGTTAGCCGGAGGCGTACTCGGCTCACGAATCGGTACGCCTAGAGCTAACTGCTAAACAGACTGGTGGGCGCCGTTCCGGCCGGTGGCTCTTCAGGCGACGTCCCAGGTATCGCCACTGTGAAAGAGTGCTTGCAGGTCCCCGGGACCCTTCTTGGTCACCGCCGCATCGATTTGGCCACGTACCTGATCCTCGAAGATCTCATGCTGCACGTCTCGTAACACGCCAATCGGCTCCGGAAACTCGGGATGCCTCATCTTGGCCAAAATGTGAACGAGCGCAGAATCGGACTGCTCGTCGTGGAACAGCAAGTCGTCTTGGGAGACACCCGATCCCAACTCAACCACCTCCGGCGTAAAACCGTTTAGCCGGATCCCTTTGTCACGATCTTTGCCAAAGATCAGTGGCTTGCCGTGTTGCAACTCCAACGTAGCGTCGGCCCGCGAAGCTCGATTCTTGGCGTAATCCCAAGCACCATCATTGAACACGTTGCAATTCTGATAGACTTCGACAACCGACGTACCGCGATGCATGGCGGCACGGTACAAGACCTCAGCCAAGTGCTTGACTTGCGAGTCCACGCTGCGAGCGATGAAAGTGGCCTCGGCCGCGAGGGCGACACTAATCGGATTCAGTGGGTGGTCGACCGCACCCATGGGAGTACTCTTGGTGACTTGGCCTTCGGGACTGGTGGGCGAGTACTGGCCCTTGGTCAAGCCGTAGATTCGATTGTTGAACAGCACCAAGGTGACGTCGACATTGCGGCGGAGCAGGTGAATAAAGTGATTGCCGCCAATGCTGAGCGAGTCACCATCGCCGGTAATCACGAACACCTTGAGATCGGGCCGCGAGACTCGCAACCCAGTAGCCACGGCAGGAGCTCGTCCGTGAATACTGTGCATGCCGTAAGTGTTCATGTAGTACGGGAATCGGCTGGAACAACCGATCCCAGAAACGAACACAATTTGCTCCAGAGGCAGCCCCAAATTGGGCAGCATCTTTTTCATCTGCGCCAGAATCGAGTAGTCTCCACAACCAGGACACCACCGAATGTCTTGATCACTGGCGAAATCAGTAGCTTTCAGTACCGGGAGGTCTGTGCTCATCAGTTTGCATCAACTTCTATAAACAGGTTGCCTGGCTTCGGCGTGTCCTAACCGGCGCGCGATTGCATGACCAGCTGATCGGATTGGGAAGTCGCCAGACGCTGGATGCGTTCGACCAACTCCGTCACCGAGAACGGCTTGCCCTGCATCTTGTTGAATCCTTCGGCGTCCACCAAATACTTGGAGCGGATCAATGTCCGTAGTTGTCCTGAATTCAGTTCGGGAATCAGCACATTTTCGTATCGGGTCAGAATCTCGCCCAGATTTGCTGGGAACGGATTCATGTGCCGCAAATGGCAATGAGCAACGCTCAGCCCATCCTGTTGGGCACGAGCCACCGCAGTATGGCAGGCTCCGTAGGTGCCTCCCCAGGACAACACCAGCAGGCTGCCGCTCTCTGGTCCGGAGACCGTTTGAGGTGGAATGAAGTTCGCGACATTGGCCACTTTCTGGGCGCGAACATTCGTCATGTGCTGGTGGTTGTCGGCATCGTAGCTGACATTTCCGGTGCCATCTTGTTTCTCCAATCCGCCGACGCGATGCATCAGCCCCGGTGTGCCTGGAATGGCCCAGGGGCGAGCCAAGTTTTCGTCCCGGGCATACGGCAAGAAGGTCTCTCCTTCGGCAACACCTTCCGGGTGACGGATCTCGATGGGAGACAACCGGCTGACCTCGGGAATGGCCCACGGTTCCGCCCCGTTGGCGATGTAGCCGTCCGACAGAATGACAACGGGAATCATGAATTGCGTCGCAATTCGCCAAGCCTCAATCGCGGTGTCAAAACAGTCACCGGGGCTGCGCGCGGCCAGGATCGGTACCGGCGCCTCACCATTGCGGCCGTGTAGCAATTGCAGCAAATCTGCTTGTTCGGTTTTGGTTGGCAACCCGGTACTGGGTCCGCCACGCTGGACATCAATGACCAACAGGGGCAGTTCGATCATGACTGCCAGCCCCATCGCTTCGGCCTTCAAGGCGATTCCGGGGCCACTGCTGGTGGTGACCGCCATCGATCCACCGTAGGCCGCACCAATGGCCGCGCACACGGCCGCGATTTCATCTTCGGCCTGGAACGTGCACACCCCAAAGTTCTTGTACTTGCACAGTTCGTGCAAGATGTCGCTGGCCGGCGTAATGGGGTAGGAACCGTAGAACAACTCCTTCTGGCTCAACTGGGCAGCAGTCATCAGCCCCCAGGCTAGCGCCTGGTTGCCCATGATGTTGCGATACTTGCCGGGTGGTAGCGACGCCGATTCGACTTGATAGGAAACGCCCAGCAACTCCGTCGTTTCACCAAAAGCCCAACCGGCGCGGAGCGCCCGCTCGTTGGCCTGCTGCACAGCCGGCAGCTTGGCGAATTTCGACTCGATGAACCGGAGCGTGGCGTCCATGCTGCGCCCGTAGAGCCAGTAGATCAGGCCCATGGCAAAAAAATTACGGCAGCGATCGCACTCTTTGACACTTAGTCCCAAATCGGAAACCGCCTCACGCGTCAGCTTGGTGATCGGTACCTTGGCGAGCCGGTAGTTTTCGATCCAGGGCTCCTCCAGCGGAGACACGGTTAGATTGGCCAACTTCAAGTCTTTATCGTCGAAGCTATCTTCGTCGACAATCAACAATCCACCTGGACGCAAGTCTTCGTAGTTGGTGATCAGCGCCGCCGGATTCATGGCGACCAACGCATCCAACGTGTCACCCGGCGTGTGTACGGTGTGAGACGCGAATTGGACTTGAAAACCACTGACGCCCGCGCGCGTGCCTCGCGGGGCGCGAATTTCGGCGGGAAAGTCGGGGAAGGTGGCCACGTCGTTACCGGACAGGGCCGACGTGTTGGTCAGCTGCGTGCCCAGCAACTGCATCCCGTCCCCAGAGTCACCGGCAAGGCGCACCGTGATTCCACTAACGACTTCAACTTGCTTGGCAGAATTCGTCTGCGTAACGTCCTGAGACATTCAACGAGAGCCCGTTAATTTGTGCAAGATGGTGAGGATTGAGGCCTTTTACCGCCGACTATGGCCGGCGGGTTTGCGGAATGCAAGGGTTGTATCGAATATTCGCCCCTGCCGAGACCAATCAAATTCTACAAATGCACCAGTGTTTGGGTATGGCTTCAGCCCCAAAACCTCCGAACTAGGGCTGCCAGCCTGCGATCTGCGGTGTGCCAAGCTCATGCCGGCGCCATCCCAGCGCTTAGCGCGAGTCCCACGGCCATACGGCCTGCGTCATCAACGCCGGTGATTGCCCATTCGGTCGAAAAACAGGCGACATCAAAAGCAAAATGCTCTAGGCATCATCCAGCACGTCCACCGCAGCAAAACGATTGCCCTCCAGCATGGACAGACTGGCGCCGCCACCGGTGCTGACGTGCGTGACGTCATCGGCAAAGCCCAATTGGTCCACGGCCGCCGCCGAATCCCCGCCGCCAATGATGCTGGTCGCCTGGCTGTCGGCAATCGCCTTGGCGACGGTTTTGGTCCCTTCATCGAAGGGCGGCATTTCGAAAACTCCCATGGGCCCGTTCCAGACCACGGTCTTGGCGTCGTGCAACAACCCTGCATATTTCTGTGCTGTGGCAGGACCGATGTCGAAGCCCTCCCAGCCCGCCGGAATTTCGCCTGCCGGGACGATTTGTTTGTTGCAGTCACCCGAAAAGCTATCACCGCAGTGGGTGTCGACCGGCAACACCAGCTTCTCGCCTCCCTTGGCAATCAGCTCCTTGGCCAATTCGACTTTATCCGGTTCGACGAGACTCTCCCCCGTCTGTCCACCCTCGGCCAGCGAGAACGTGTAGGCCATCGCTCCCCCGATCAAGATCGTGTCGCAGATTCCCAGCAAGTTGTTAATGACGTTGATTTTGTCGCTGACCTTGGCACCTCCCAGAATCGCCACAAACGGACGCTCGGGTGACGAAATTGTATCCGTGAGATATTGTATTTCCTTGGCCACGAGAAAACCGACGACTCGTGGCTTGCCCTCCATGGCCTGTGGCACCGCTAGCATCGAAGCGTCGGTGCGGTGGCAGGTCCCAAACGCGTCATTGCAGTACACGTCCGCCCAGCCGGCCAGCTTGCTGGCGAAACCAGCGTCGCCCGCCTTCTCACCCGCATTGAATCGCAAGTTCTCCAGCACCAGCACTTGACCATCTTGCAGAGCCTGAATCTTGGCAGCCGCGTCATCACCAACGGTGTCCGAAGCAAAGGCCACCGAGTGCCCCAACAACTCGCCCAGTCGACTGGCGACCCCAGACAACGAAAACTCCGGTTCGACACCTTGGCCCTTGGGCCGCCCCAGGTGACTCATCAGCACCAATCGGCCACCACGATCCACCACCGACTTGATCGAAGGCAGTGCCATGCGAATTCGTCGATCGTCGGTAATCGTGTCACCGTCGAGTGGAACATTGAAATCCACACGCATTAACACGGTTTTGCCTTGAGGGTCGACATCGGCAATGGTTTTCTTGGCCATGAGAACTCATCAGAAAAAAATGAATGTGCGGAGGTGACTGGGAGTTGGGCGCGAGCGTCGCTGCGTGAATCCAGCGTACCCGAGTTGGTTACTCACGCACTCGAATTATCGACGCCCGCCGGCTCCTGTCGAGTAGCCTCGTGGGAGCGTCGAGCACTGCGCCGTGCCGCCAGACGCCGCACCAGCTCGTCGACGATGACTCCCATGAGAATGACCAAGCCGATGATGGCGTATTCCAGCGAGGTATCGATGCCATCGATCAGATTGATGGCATTATTCAGGACCCGCATGACAGCGGCCGCAATGACCACACCCAAAATGGAACCTTCGCCACCGCGCAGCGAACAGCCGCCTAGTACGGCGGCGGCGATGGCATACAGCTCGTAGAATTCGCCGTGGGCTGATGGCTGGATCGAATTCAAGTCCAAGGCGAACAAGATGGCCGCCAATCCCGCGCAGAACGAACAGATCACATACGACAAGATCACCATGCGCTGGGTATCGATGCCGCTATACCGCGCCGCCTCTTCATTGCGTCCGAGCGCCAATATGTAACGGCCAAAAATCGTCTGGTTGAGAAAGATGGCCGCCACACCGGCCAAGATGGCCAAGTACACAAAGGGCATGGGAATATCGAAGGCGAATTCCCGGCCCGTCAGCAGTTGCAGAAAGTCGCCCTTGGCCAGCTGCTTGAATCCGGGATACTCGCTGCCAAAACCTTGCTCCTGGTCTCCGGTCAAATAGCGTGCCAGGCCCCGATAAATCAGCAGACCGCACAACGTCACCACGAACGGCTGCAAGCGGCCTTTGGTGATCAGTAATCCATGAGTCAAGCCAATGCCTACCGCAACACTCAGAGCCACAATAATGGCCACGCCGGTTGGCAGTCGCTGTGAGCGGCCCGCGATCGCAACAACTTTGGGGCTACGGACCCGCTGCCCAGGCCGCGCAAAGAAGTCAACTTCGGTTCGTCCATCTTGGAGGCGTACGCTGTGAACAGAAAACTCTTGGGAAAGCCCGACGTCCGGTATCACGGTCAGTCGATCGCCACGGCGACATGCCGACAACTCGCCGTCCAAAGTCAGCGTCCGAATTCTGCGTTCGGCTCCGCCTCGAAAGACCGGTGTGGGTTGCTCCGCGGACAACTCCACGGGTTGATGAACTCGAAACAGGCTGCCTGTATTGGTGCCTGTGTCCACCGTCTCGGCCACTCGTAGACTCTGATCGGAGACTTCCTCGATGGTGAGAATCTGCTCCAAAAAGGAGATCTGATCGCCTGCGGCCACCGTCACGGACCCAGCGTTCAAGTGTAGCGTCCGCGTGGGCGCGTCCACTTGCCGGACTTCGACCAGTCCCTCGGGCGTATACGTGGTGTGCAGGCACATGGCCAAAACGCATCCCACCAGTCCGACCACCGAGCCGATCGACAAATCGATGCCGCCGGTCATGATCACAAACGACACACCGACGCTGATAATGCCAAACAGCGCGGTCCAACGTACCGTATTTTCGATGTTGGCTGCCCGCAAGAAAGAGTCGGGGGCCATGGCGGCTGTGAAGGCGCATACGACGGCTAACAGGCCCAAAATGCCCAACACCTTTTTGTATCTGCCGATGAGATTTCCCACAGCGTTCCTAGCCAGTTGCGAGAGTTGACGTTGGGCCCCCGGTGGCCAAATTCATGACGGCCTCTTCGGTCAACACGTCCCGATTCAGCTGACCCGTGATGGCTCCCTCGTGCATGACCAGCACGCGATCGCTCATGCCCAAGATCTCTTCCATTTCGCTCGATACGAACAAAATGGCGACGCCCTGCGAGGCCAGTTTTTCCATCAGCGAATAGATCTCTTGCTTCGCGCCCACGTCGATGCCGCGAGTCGGTTCGTCCATCAGCAGCAACCGCGGTTCCAGAGCCAGCCACTTGCCGATGACGACCTTCTGCTGGTTGCCACCGGACAAGAATTGTACAACCTGTTGCGGTCCAGGAGTTTTGATCGCCATTTGCTGGGTCATCCGCTCGGTGTCAGCGGCCACCACCGGATGATTGACGAATCCCAAGGGGCGGCGATTGCGATGGAGTCCGGCCAGGCCAACGTTTTCCTGCACGGACATTTCCAGAATCAACCCGTGTTGCTTGCGATCTTCGGGCACGAGTGCGATGCCAGCATCGATTGCATCCTGTGGACAATTCAACGACAGATCGCGGCCATCCATTTCCAGCCGTCCGCTCAAGGCAGGCTCCACGCCAAACAACACTTGCAGCATCTCCGTACGTCCGGCACCAACCAAACCTGCCACGCCCACGATCTCGCCGCTGTGAATCGAAAAATCCAGCGCATGTTCTGGCCAGGCCGG
>JANQOL010000323.1 GCA_028289675.1 Pirellulaceae bacterium | reverse complement strand
CAGCTCCATTTTGCAACCGCCAGAGCACTTGCTCAGTGCGGTCGCCGCTGAAGCCAATGTTGAATGCGTTTCGCTTGGCGTAGTACTCGTCCCAAACCTTCTTGCCACGTCGTTCCCATCCGTGCGTGATCGAATCCCCGATCATCAGCAGGTCGACTTTCTCCTGCTTCTTCAAATCCGCCAGTTTTTGCTCGTGCCGGGGCATCCACCACTTCACCGCCCACTTGGCCGTTTGCACCTCTGGAGTGACGGCTTTGATCTTTTCTGAATTGTCGTCCGCGGAAACTTCGAACGCCAGCAATGTGACGATTGCGATTGTTAGTAGACAGCGTGATTTCATGGATGTTCCTTTCGATGTTTGTCATTTTGGGCGGTGTTGTTGCTGAACTTGTGGGGCACGCAGCTCGCGTGAGCGTGTTCGCATTCAGTCACGCGAGCCGCGTGACCCACAGCCAGTCCATTGTGATCGCAACGGTTATTCTTGAGTTTTGAGCTAAGCCACAATCTCCCGTTTGCGGTTAACGTAGTCCCAAACAACGTAGCGGTCCAGGTCGCCGCCAGCAGTAAAGAAGACGCGGCCTGTCGTCGTCTCGGCGAGCCGATAGGCGAAACGGATGTCTTCCTCTGACTGCGACCAGCTTGGGACGAGAAAGATATTGATCGTGACGCCTTCCTGTTGGCACAACAGCCCTTCGCGCATTGTGGCGCTTTCAGTGAGCGGATGTGGAGGGTAAAGCAAAAACAGGTCGGAGCCTTCAAAGTGTGCGGTCGGCAGGCCGTCGGTGATTAAGATCACTTGGCGATTCGGTGTGTCTTGCGTGGCGAGAAATTGACGTGCCATCTGCAGTGAATGCTGGATGTTCGTAAAGTGTGGAGGCAGCAACTGTTCGCTGATATCCTCGCGGCTCATGTCCACCTTGTATTGCACGACCGGATCGTAGATCGTTACCGGCTTTGGCATCAGCTCGGCGATTTTTCCCGACGCACATGGCCGTGCAAAGGTGTACATTTCAATGAATCGCACAAAGTCGCCAGGGTACTCGCTACGAATGAGACCATCCATCGCCAGTGCCATCCGTTTGACGTTGACATACTGGCCGTCGTACCGCATCGAGCCGCTCATATCCATAATCACGACCGTTGCACATTTGGGATTGTTCCGCGTCCGGTGAACTTCGATGTCCTCCGGCTTCAGACGTACCGGCAGTCCGCCGCCCTCGCGCAGCATCGCGTTGACGAAGGATTGAGGAATATCCATATGTGTCAGCGAATCGCCAAACTCGTATTGCTTGGTCTGCTGCATTTCGACCGCGCCTTCACCAATGATCGGTCCTTGGTGGCGGCCCGATCGCGATGCTTGGAGATTACTGAAGATTTTTCCCAACAGCTTGCCTTGAAATAAGCGGTACGCCTGAGGTGTTAATTGAAACGCGCCGCGCTCGTTGGCCAACCCTTGCCGTTCCGCCATTTCGCGGACGTAGTCTTCGACCATTTGCTGCAGCTCGCGCAGCCGCTCGACATCGCCGGGTTCTGTAAACTCGGCCAGCGTTTCAAGATCGACCACCGCGATCTGCGCCGTTTCACGTGCCTCTTCGAGTTGCTTGAGCAACTCGTCGATTTTCTCCAGCTCCTCTTTGATTTCGAGGGCTTCGGGCACGGTCATCGAAGTGCGGCCGGTGAATTCGTATTTGGCAGCGAGTTCATCTACTTGATACTTGTCGCCTAGCCGATCCATCAGTTGAACGAGCTGACGGGCGAACTGGTCGCGCTCGTCGTCCATCGAGTACCAGAGACGCTCCAGTTCGTAGATTTGCTCTTCCTCAAATGCTTGCTCGAAACGATCGCGGCGAAGGCGTGGCGGCTTGATGTTCTCGCCGAGCTGGCGGTAGTTAGAACGGGCTTTTTGCTGGACAGTACCGGTTTCGTACTTGGCAAGGATCTTGCGTTTTCTTTCCAGCAACATCGCCACTAGCATGTCGATACTTGGTCCAAGCCCCGCGAATTGGCTCGGATCGAGCTTTACAGCGCGTGCCAGCTCTTCATCCGTCAGATGCCGCATACTGCCATAGTGCAACATGTGTTCCAGTGCTGGCGACACCATGTCTGGTGGGGGCTGGGTTGGACTGGGAAAACTCTTGGGATCGTATTTTTGATAGGTGTGGATGACTCCACCTACCGATTTACGCGACGCCATGGACTTGTTTCCTGCGGCAGTTGAGTAGAACGACTCTAGTTCGCATATTCTAACTGGAATTATGACCTTTGGCCTGGGGAAAGATAGGTACTTTCGCAGTCCGTTTGGCCAGGACCACTTGACAATCATGGTGCTGGGCGATTAACACATCGCCATATTGTGCCCATACGCAGGAAGACGGAGATTCTCCCACGCAGGAAAGGATTCTTATGAATTCCCAGCACGCTCCCAGCCACCACCAACCAGCCCCGCATGCCGAGTCGCTTTATGATAAGTGCATGGCGCTAGCGGGCAACTTGTGGTGGACTTGGCATCACGAGGTCATCACGCTCTTTCGGGACCTCGATCCGATCAAATGGCGGCAAACCGACCACAATCCGATCGCTTTGCTGCGCG
>JANQOL010000317.1 GCA_028289675.1 Pirellulaceae bacterium | reverse complement strand
GTCGATTGCCTGAAGGCGTGCGGTCGACCATGGAAATCGTCATCAACGGCCGGGACTTGCCGACGCTGAGCAGCGCCACTCAAGCGGCCATTGAGGCTGCCCTGGGAACACCGGGATTGATTAAGATATCTGCCGGCAATTTCGGCGGAAGGCTGGGCAAGAGCTTTATTTACTTGCGGCCGCAGCAGGCGACGAACAGCTGAGTGGAGTTAGATTTTGGGTGGGTTCGCAATTCGGTGAGCTGCACACGATCGGCGGAGGTCACCGAGCGGCTTCGTCCTGAAAACGCGATGAAGACTGATTTGACCTCAACAAGACAGCAAGACCTCCAAGGAGCATAGCGCGACGATGGCAATAGAAACGATCTGCTCTGGTTGCGGTCAAAAGCTGTCTGTGGGAGACGAATTCGCGGGCCGACGCGCTCGTTGTCCATCCTGTCGGCAAATCTACACCGTACCCATTCTGCCAGACGGAGGGAACTCGCAGGAACAGCCTGTGGCTGATGCGGCGTCCGAGGTTGCGCCGGCTGGTTACGCGTCGATCGGCGAAGAGTCGCCTGCTGAATCGGATTCCCATCCTGGTCTGGCGGAAACAACGGCCGGCACCGGCAGCCAAATCTCGGCGTCGAGTGATCCGACGGATTCCACCGCGCCAGAGTTCTACATGCAGACCGCCGATGGCAGTCAATATGGCCCCGTGGATCGAGCCAACCTCAATCGATGGTTTAGCGAGGGACGCGTTGGCGACGGCTATCAGATTCGTCAGAACGACGGACCCTGGCAGCCTGCGGAATCCTTCCGACCACAGCCGGTCCAACAGAATCCCTATGCCGAAAACTACGGGACCGCTCAGGCGGCCCAAGCGCAAACGCGCTACGCCAAATCCGATTCCAGCGGCCTGGTGTTGACCATGGGAATTCTCTCCTGGGTCTGCGTTTTTATGTGCCCGTTTATCGGTTGGATCCCCGGCCTGGTAGCCTGGATCTGCGGCCGAACGGCGTTACGCGATATCGCCAATGGCGTCGCGGATCCCAGCAATCTGTCCATGGTGCAGGTGGGTTATTACCTGGGCATGATCCATGTCGTGCTCACGTTGTTGGCCGTCATCGGCATGTTCGGATTTTTCGGCCTGGCCGTCGTTTTAGAGAATCTATAGTGCCAGCGCGTTAGGACGCTTCTCGATACCATGCCAGAGTCGATGCTTGGACGTGATGGCTACCGGCTGGTCTCGTGGTGAGTTGCTCATGATGCGAAAGCTAAGCATCAAGAAACTGCTCATTGGCGCACTGTTGGTTTACGCTGTAACAAATCTGGCTGTGGCTTTTGTTTACCGAAGGCAATTGGCAGACTACGTCCGGTACCTGATTTCAGAACAGTGACTTGCCGCAGTTTGAGTTCATGGCGCAACTCCTGATGACACGGAACTCTCCTCGTGTGCTGCACCCTGGAGAACGGACTCGATTCGACGTGTCGTGATCGCTGACGGACCGCTACTCGGTCGCTCCACCAGCCGGTAGGGGATTCTTGGATGACTTGTTTTTGGGCAGCCGCAACCATTCGCGAAAATGCTCCTCCTGCGCGGTAGATGGTTTGGCCAACGACTTCAGTTTCCAAGTTTCGCGCGGGGCTTCACCCAGAGTGGCGGTGAACGTTCGAAGTTTGCCACGACGTGAAATCACCACGTCCACCAAATCGCCGGGACGATACTGTTGGAGACGCTCGCTCAAGTTGCCGGTGACGCGGAATCCCGCCACGCCAATCAACTCG
>JANQOL010000302.1 GCA_028289675.1 Pirellulaceae bacterium | reverse complement strand
AAGGAACCATCTCACTCATGACGCAAGTAATTGAATCGGCCGCGGAGGCATGGAACGCTGAGCATCCCACTGGAACCAGGGTGATTTTTGAACGCACGGTCACGTCGACCGCAGGACCGGCATTCGACGTCGCCGGCGGCGGCGGCGGCGGCGGCCCGAGCATGATTCGGTTGCTGGGTTTTTCCAGCCCGGTACCAGTGGAAGGGTTGGCAATTCCAATTGTCAGGTGGGTGAAGATCACTCGACGCAACAAGCAGGCACACTGGGTGCAGTGGGAGGGTCCTGACGAGGCGACTCTGCGAGCTCACTGTCGAGAGCAAGAGCGTGCTGACCGAACCGACGAGATTCAAAGCATTGAGATCGTCAACGCGAGGCCGGCAGACGTATGAGCGGTCCGCGCTGCCGAGACAATTGCGCTCTCCGTCGCGAACGTTGGGAGCGAGTGCGAGCCAGCAAGGCAAACGTGTATTACCGATGCTCGAAGTGTAAACGGTTCATCGGTTGGATCCGAAGGTGCCGGGAACGCAAACTGACCAAGGGCAGAGCATGAACGGTAAAACACGAGCGCTAGCGATCATGCGGCTAGCGCACCAATTTGTCGACGACTGTAAGTCAATTGCAACGGACCTATCCGCGCAAACCGCTATGGACCTAATGCGGCACGCGATGCAATTGCGTGATTCTGTCGAGCCGAGCCTAACGCTCTTTCCTACCAAGAGCTACGCCATCATCAACGGCACCACAATGCGTCTGTGGGTCAGCTGTTGTGGCAGTGCATCGGCGTGGATAGCTGCAGTCCGTGCTCCAGACCACTGGCAGGTAACCAAGGACCTACAGTCCATACCAAACCAGCAACAAGTGGCAGCCGACCACGCCCTGCGTTCGCAGATGGTAGCGGCGGATCCGTCGCGCAATTGAAGGAGCCATGATGGCAACCCTTGCGATATCAGTGGTCGACTACCTAAACGACGCTCTACTGGCGGACCATCACGCGTTGGCAGCGCTGATGCAACACAGGGTCCCGTGCAATGAGAGTCTTGCGAAGCACCCGACAATTCAGGTCGGCGACGATGGAGACGGATATCGCGTTGGCTTCATTGGCTTGCTCAATGGCCTAGTGTCAGAGCTGTCAGGTGGCAAGTATCCACAAGTTGTCATGGTCGTCGACGACGAACTCGACATCGTGCGCTTTGAGTATCGCCCCCTGTTTGAATCGTCCACTACAGTGACCTGCGGGGACGGGAGTGGCCCACGTTGGCCTGCTTACGTTTGCCGACTTTGCGGCGCAACGTTTTGCACCCCCGGTGGCACTTACCCTAGGTCGTGCGACGCATGCGGCACCAATGAGGCAAGCCGATGACACGACGTCCGACATTGCCGATTCCTGATCATGTTCGCGAGCGGTTCTACTCGGCTGCCTGGGACTTGGCCTGGTCGGGCCATCTATGCGTGGGCGGCGAAAGGCAGCTATTCGAGCGCTTTGGCAGCGGATCGATCATAGCTCGCCGTCATGGATTGCAAATTCTCTGGCTCACAGCGATGGCCGGCCGGTTTAATGAGCTGGCCAACTTGACCGCCGGCGATGTCGACACGGCGGCCAACGTCGTATGTGTCGCGCGTTCGAAAGGCGGAGCCAAGCACGAGATCGCGGTCGATCCGGCGCTAGTGTGGTGCACTCGTTCGTGGCATGGTCGGGTTGCGAGGGAAGCCGCAGCGACTACGCCACGATCGTATCGCCAACGGAGCTGGGCCCAAGCCATTGCCGGCAGCAAGTACCTGCTGCCGTCCAGTCGTGGCGAGAAGATCAACGTCAACGTATTCAATCGTGACGTCGCCGGCCCGCTCGGGCAGTTGTTCGGTCTCCGCTTGTCGTCGCATTGCTTCCGCGACACCGCCTGCCAGCGTGCGATGGCGGCGGTCAATGAAGACGCGAAGCTGGACGTTCGCGCCGTGCAGGCGTTGATGGGCCATCGATCTCTACGTACCACCGAGCACTATTTGCGCAAAGTAGGCGCAAAGCAAATTCGACTTTCGCTGACCTAGGATCATGACTGACCGGGTCGCCGCGGGTGGATTTTGAGTTTTAAAACGACGTGGTCGGCGACTCCGCGTCACAC
>JANQOL010000063.1 GCA_028289675.1 Pirellulaceae bacterium | reverse complement strand
ATCTGGTCGTGCAAATTGCGCTGCTCCAAGAACGGAAGCAAAAAGGCAGACCATGCAAACTGGCGATGCGTTGGGGGCGCTCCATAGCCGCGCCACTCGATGCATCCTGTAGGCAAGCTCTTGAGCGCGTCATGGTAGTTGTGCAGGGCAATTCCTATTTGCCGCAAGTTGTTTTTGCAGTTCGTCTTGCGAGCGGCTTCGCGGGCAGCGTGAATGGCAGGCAGTAGCAAGCCGACCAAGATTGCGATGATGGCGATGACAACCAACAACTCAACCAATGTGAACGCGGTTCGTTGGCGCATGGATTTCCAGCCGCTAAGGGGGATTCAAAAGGGTGTGCACCAAGCCGAAGTGAGCGATGGTCACATCATTGAATGAACCTAGTGTCTAGCGCTTTGACTGATCACTCAGTCTTCGCGAATCCCTGAACCGGAGAATTCGGCGATGCTAGCGTGAGGTAGGTCTTCTGACTTGCTACCGTCCAACCCTTTACCTTCTCATTCCGCGTTGGGAATAATGGCATGTCGTTAGATGAAGGGCTTGGTCTGTCCCAGTAGGACGTTGGTAGCTTACAGCGGCCGGTCCGTCCCGGATTTTCACCGGAGTTCCCTGTTCGCGAAACGCATAGCATACGCTTCGCCACCACAAGCTGATCAAGAGAATACCACGGGACCAAAAACTGTCAAGCAAAGTTGAGTGGTGATCAGCTGCATCGAGTCAGCGGCTAATACACTTTGCTTGTTTACGGTACCGGTGGCAGCCAAGCGACAGTCCACGTTCAAAATCCACTGGCAGCCCAGCTTTGCAGTACCGGGACACGTGGACATGTTGTAGATTTTTCGTGGTGCTGTTCCGGATGAAGCTTGAAATTGGACCGTGGTGACTCGTCCCGCCCAAAACGGAGGATTCCCGAAATGACTGACATGTTGCGATTTGATCCGGCGGGCGCCTTCTTGCCGCAGACTGGACTGGAGCCCAGTGATGTGGCGCAGTTAGGGCCCCAATTGGAGCACTTGCGGGACGAAGTTTGCGATGTGGACGTCAAGATGTTGGCTGGCGAGGTGGCGATTCCCGACTCCAAACAGCCGTTGGACGCAGGGTTTTACCTGTTGCCGGAGCGCCTGTTGCAAGCCTACGAAGCGGATCGGCAGACGAGTGAACTGGCTCGTCTACTGGCGACTACGAAACAACTCATGTCGGAAGTGGATCGAGTCGTGGTGCTGGGGATCGGAGGATCCTACATGGGTGCCAAGGCGCTCATGGATGCGTGCTGCCAACCCTACTTCAATGAACTGACGCGTGGGGAGCGCGGCAGCCGTCCGCGCATCTATTTCGAAGGCAACAACGTCGACAACGACGCTTCGCAAGGATTGCTGCATCTGCTGGGAGTGCCGCGGGCACAAGTAGCGACTGGCGTGGATGATAGCTGGGGGTTGGTCGTGATCAGCAAAAGCGGTGGTACTCTCGAAACGGCATCGGCCTTCCGGCAATACCTGGCCGGGCTGGAATCCAGTGTAGGCGGCGACGCGCAGAAGTTGCGTTCGCGGTTGATTCCGGTAACGGGCAGCAGCGGCAAACTGCACAGTCTGGCGACGCACTTGGGCTGTCCGGAGATTTTTCCCGTGCCCGACGGCGTGGGTGGGCGGTTTTCGGTGTTGTCTGCCGTCGGATTGGTGCCGGCAGCCTTGATGGGCATCAACATCATGAAGCTGTTGGCCGGGGCAGCAGCCATGAACGAACACTTCCGCACGACACCGTCTACCGATAATGTAGTGCTGCAATACACGGCCATCAATCATTTGATGGAAGTCAAGCGTGGCGCGACGATACGGCTGCTCAGCGTTTGGAGTAAAGCACTCGAGTCGGCCGGAATGTGGTACGACCAACTGCTGGCCGAGAGTCTGGGCAAGTTCGAAAAGGGCGCGATGCCCCTGACCACAGTCAATACCCGAGATTTGCACTCGAGGCACCAACAGCACCAGGAGGGGCGGCGCGACAAAATGGTCAACAATGTGATCGTCGAGAACTATCGTTTCGATCCACTTCCCATCGGTGCCCGGCCTACCGACCAAGACAACTTGAATGACATTGCCGACAAGACGCTGCCAGACGTCATGTCGGCGGCCATTCAAGGTACCAACGAAGCTCTGCGCGACGATGGTCGACCGTCCACCAATCTATATTTGCCCCGCGTCGACGAGTTCACGATGGGACAGTTCTTCCAGATGCTCATGCTGGCCACCGTGGTTGAAGGCAAGTTGCTGAATATGAACCCTTATGGCCAGCCAGGTGTAGAGGCCTACAAAAAGAACATGAACCGTATTTTGGGTAGATAAGGATCGTATTCGGAAAGTACGGGTAGATGCACCTGAAATTCTGCTGCCGCCGACAGTTAGGCGGGCCAGCCCGGTGGTGCCACGGACGGGGGCTTAGGTAACACGAGGAGATGACAGAGTGACGCTTGAATTGACTTGGCTAGGACACGCCACGTGGTTGCTGGAAAGCGGTGAGCATCGCATCCTGATCGATCCGTTCCTGGATGAGAATCCCGCGTCCATTGTCCAGGCGGCGGACGTGACCGCGGATCATATTCTGTTGACGCATGGTCACTTTGACCACGTGGCAGACGCCGCTAGCATCGCCCGACGCTGTGAGGCGACCGTCGTGGCCAACTTTGAGATTGCCAGTTGGTTGGAGGGTCAAGGCGTTGAAAACACAGTGGGAATGAACTTGGGGGGAGGCGTCGATCTGCCGTGGGGACGTGTGCAGATGACTATCGCTTGGCACTCCAGCCAACTGCCTGATGGCAGCTATGGAGGCAGTGCCGGAGGTTTTCTAGTGCAGACAGGCGGCAAACGCGTCTATTTCGCCGGAGACACGGCCCTGTTCTCCGACATGTCGCTGATCGGCGCGGGCGGTCTCGACGTGGCGATTCTGCCTATCGGTGATCTATTCACCATGGGGCCTGAGGATAGTTTGGCCGCCGTGAAACTGTTGGCGCCCCAGCGTGTGTTGCCGGCACATTTCAACACCTGGCCACCGATAGCTCAGGATGCCGATGCTTGGGCGCGAAGTGTGCAAGCTGAGACCTCGGCTGAACCCATCGTGCCGACGGTTGGTGAGCCCGTGCAGTTGTAGGTCCCGTGTAATTGTAGTCCCCGCGCAGTTGTAGGTCTGGTGCAAGTGTAGGTGTTTCGCATGTCCGATGAGACCTTGCCGCTGTTTCCCGAAGAGCAGGGGGGACCGCCATTTGTCACGGTGGCGCAAGTCGGAGATATCCCACCCGGTGAAGGCCGGGCGTATCCGGTGGGCAAGACAATGGTGGCCGTCTTCTATCACGAAGATCGCTATTTCGCTATCGACGACTTTTGCCCTCATCAGGGGGCGTCGTTGGC
>JANQOL010000599.1 GCA_028289675.1 Pirellulaceae bacterium | reverse complement strand
GCGTCGGGTGGCGTTCGAGCCTTCTCCACTTTCGCCATCCAGGTTTCAACATGGCGAGCCGCTCCGTATCTCTACATGGACTGCCTGTATGTGACGGCTGGCTACCGCCGCGAAGGTTTGGGCCAACAGTTGGTACACCGAGTTTTCAGAGAGGCTCGTCAGCGGCACTGTACTGAAGTGCAGTGGCAGACGCCTGAGTTCAACGCCCAAGCACTTGCGTTCTACGATCGCCTGCCGGGTACGCAGCGCCATGCCAAGTGGCGCTATCACTGTCAGCTACTTGAGTGAATCCGCTACGCCACCCGCCCCTATCCTTTGACCCTCAACCGCCGAGCGATCCTGTGACGTCATCATCCGCTTCCGAAGAATTCCCGCGGTCTGCGCAGAACCGAGTCCGCCGCGTACCCGATCGAGGCAGCTACGACCAGCGCAGCGTCTATCAAGTCTTGGACGCTGCACTGGTAGCCCACGTCGCCTTTATTCAAGAGGGTTCACCATTTGTCATCCCCATGTTGTTCGCGCGTCAAGACAACCGCTTGCTGTTTCACGGCTCCACCAAGAGCCGCCTGATGTTGGCTCTGGCCAGCGGTCAGCCACTGTGCATCGGAGTCACTTTGCTCGACGGGTTGGTATTGGCCAAATCTCTGTTTCACCATTCGATGAACTACCGTTCGGCGACGGTCTTCGGCAGCGGCGTAGCCATTCGAGAAGAGGCAGAGAGAATGTCGGCGTTGCGCGTGATCAGTGACAAAATCATGCTTGGTCGTTGGGAGTATGCCCGGCCTCCAACAAGCCAGGAGATGAAAGCCACCCTGGTTGCTGCGGTGGAGATTGAAACAGCCAGCACCAAGGTTCGCCTGGGCGGGCCCAAAGATGATGCAGAAGACGAAAGCCTACCGATTTGGTCAGGAACCGTGCCGTTGTCCCCGTTCGCCGGGCCGGCGGTCAGCGATGCCAATTCCACGAACTTACCTGTGCCCGACCACGTTCAGCAATGGCGAGCGTCCGTAAATCGCACTACGTAAACGGCCGTCGTTGTCTCGCCAAGCTGATCTTCACCACCTCGCATTGAAAATAGGATGTTACCGTGCCACCTACTCTACTAAATTGCTCGGCCTACCTGCCTCGCAATACGTCGTTGGCTGGCCATTGCCAAGTTGACCCATGGCAAATGAAGATCTACAAGATCCACACTGCCACGACGACGGTCACGGCGGCAAATGTGGAAACCGCGATCGATTATGTTCGCCAAATCGATCTACCGAATGATAGCCCCACTCCATACGGTTTCTTGACGTTGCACCACGGTGAGCAATTCCTATGGCTGCTGATTGACCTCTGGTTCACCGACATTCTACGGCACTTCGTGCATGCTGCACCGCTGGATCAAACTTCGCTGTTTGGTGTCGGCCCGCAAGACGGAACTTGCTGCTGCGTCTGGGAGTTGGAAGTCACGAAACATGAGCGAGACAAATGGGTGGAACACGTCTTGAGCAAACCTGAGCAACCCGATTTTGAACGCTACTTGTCAGCTGAACTCAGCATCAGCGCTCCATCCATGAACAGCGTTTGACCGTCCCTACATCTACGTCGCAGACCGCCTACGAGTGGCTTTTCTTAACAAGGAGTTTCCTATGGCCCTTCCAGATTCAGCAACATTGCCACAGTTGACTGCACCCGCTAGCGATGAATACAACGAATACTATCACCAGTACATTAGCCTGCTACCAGCCGAACAATTCTGGGATGAATTTGCAGCGCAACCTGATCAGCTAAGGGACTTGCTGGAAGACCGGCCTCGTCAAGTCCTCAATACGCCGCATGCTCCATACACTTGGACACTCAAGCAGGTTCTGGGCCACCTCATCGATTGTGAGCGCATTTTCAGCACACGTTTGCTGCGGATCGCAGTCGGTGACGAAACGCCGATTCCGGGGATCAACCAAGACATCTACGTCGATAATCTGGACTACGAAAGCGTCGAGATTGGACCTCTGCTGGACGAGTTCGCGGCGCTGCGTCAGGCCAATCTACTGTTGGCACGTCGGCTGGGGCCCGAAGCGTTGCAACGGCGTGGACTTACGTCAAACCAACCCGTCTCGGCCCGGGCCAACCTGTTCATTTTGGGTGGCCACGTCATCTACCATTTGAACATCATGCGGCAGCGGCTAGCTGCTGTTTAGGCACGTCATCCATGGTGGCAAAGCTGTTCACTTGGCTTCCAGCCAGTCGCCAGAAAATTTGCATCAAGCCGCAAAGTCGCTGTAGACGATACTGACCTCTATGGCGCTCTCTGCCTGAAGGGTGGAAGATGCGCTAGGAGTGTGGCGCCAAGCAGGGATGGGGCACAAGCCAGACCGCAAGATTTTGGCTTACCACCCGCTGGTACTCGGTCGTGAACTAGGCATGGAGGCCTGAAATGGTTGCGCGCAATGCTAGCTGGCTAGCGATGCTACTGATTTTGATCAGCACCTCAGCGCGTGCGCAGCAGCATCAGGCAGAACGGTGGTTGGAACAACTGCGCGACCCCGCGCCCTCCTACCGCGCCCAAGCTGCTTTGGAGCTGTCCCGTTTAGGCAGCGTGCACAAAGACCAGCTACCGGCACTCTACAACCGCTTGGACGATCCAGATGCGAACGTACGTTTATGTGTGGTGCACGCGCTCGGAAACTTGGCCGATCAACCTGTGGCCAGCGGTCGCCAACTATTGCCATTATTGAGTGATGAAGACGAGCACGTTCGATATGCGGCTGAGTGGGCTTTGGGACGACTAGCACAACTGCCCGTTGCCGCCGAACACATCAGGCCGATGCGGAGCTTGTTAGAGGATGCCGTACGCAGTTTGCAGTCGCGTCCCCACCATGCGGGCCATCGTGCTGCGATGGAACAAGCTCTCGTGCGATTGACCGCTCGCGAAGCTCAAATCGATCAGCGGCACAAGCAACAGGCCAACCAACGCGAGTTGAAGCGCCAAGCCGAGTTGCAAATCAAGATTGCCAACTTCCGCAAAATTGAATCGGCATTCGAGCTGAGTAGTGCACCCGAACAACTGAAACTCATCGACCAGCTGGCGACTCAACCGGATGCCGATTTGAAGATCACGACCCGAGAGGTACGCGCTAACGTATTAAAGCAAGCCATGTTGCGCTGGGAAGCAACCAGTGTGCGGTTCGCTTTGGACCGTTGGGGGGTAGACGGCCATCATGCTGTGCAGGAAATATTCAATAATTTGCCAGCCGAAGTCGTCCTGCCAGAATGGACAACTTTCGTCTTCAATCACTACACGCCAGTGATACGAGACGACGTATATCGCCTGGCTCAAATGGTACAACGGCCGGAAAATCCGCTGACAGTGCGTGAAGCGGCCGCTCAAGCACTCGCGCGCTGCCGCTTGGACGATCCGGAGAGTCTGGTCTGTATCGAGTCGCTACTGGACAGCGGGCAAGACATCGAACTGCGGCGGCTGGCAGCGCGGCTGCTCGCGGACCGGTTGTGCGTTCACGACCGGCCCTACCAGACGGAGGAGCGGCGGCGAATTGTGGACCGGCTGCTGGGAATCGTGGAGCGAACGCAGGAAGACTGGCAACTGCGTATGGCGTCTGCCGCGGCTGCGGCGCAGCTGGCGACCGACGCCACAGAGCTGGCCGCCTCGTTGGTCACCATCGCGGAGACTGAACGACTGAGCGATTACGATTTGGCCGATGTGCTCCGAGCCTTGGGCAAACTAGATGTAGAAGCGCCGTGGATTGACTCGTTGCTGGTACGGGGCCTGAGCTCAGACTACGAATTCACGCGCTGCGCCGCCGCCGAAGCAGTCGCCAGCATGGGTCGGGAAACCGGTCCGATCGTGGAGCGGTTGCTGAATATCCTGGAGGATCCACACGAATCGACGTTGGTGCAAGAATCCGCTTGCCGAGCGCTAGACGTGATGAGCGCCGATCCGATCCACCAGTTGTCGGAGCGGATGTTGGTGGCCGATGCGGCGTCGCAGCGCACTCAGCTGCAGGCAATTGCTCGGCTTGGTGCTCAGGCGCTGCCCGCCGTGGGCGCGTGCACGGATTTGCTGGTGGCGGACAACACGAGCCCGGACATCAAATGTCTGGCCGCTTTATCGCTGTCGCAGATCGATGGCAACAGTTCCCGGTCCATGTCGGCACTACGCCAAGTAATGCATTCGACCACCGCGGACTCTACCCGCGCCGCCACGGTGTTCGCGCTGGCTCGGCTGGGTGACCTGTCCTCCGACGAAATACGAACCATTGCGACGGACTACCGGGACGCGCCGACTCAAGTAGCCACCGCGATGGCACAACAGTTGTCTGGAGACTCCCGCGGCCTGCAGTCTCTGCTGCAAATGTTAGATGGAGACTCGGATCTGTTGGTCCGCAGCGCGGTGCAGGATCTCGGCCACGCAGCACAGGAGTCGCTATTGACCGCTGTAAAAGATACTCGCCTGACAACCGGTCAACGTGTGGCCGCCATGGATCTGTTAGTTGACATTCCTCGCGACGACTACACTCCCCTGCTGCAGATCTTGGCTGAGCCAGACATCGGCGAAGCTTGCGCGGATTGCCTGTCCAGTCTGGCTCTCGAACCCAACCCCCAACTGCTCGCGCAGGCCGTCCACCAACTGCGCTCCAGCTCTGACGAAATCAGCCAGACCAACCTACTGCGTTTGATCAACAACATGCAAGCCGGTGTGGGAGCCGCCGGCGACGAAGGACTGCTGACACAGTCAGAATTCGCCAATTCACTGCAGCTGCAACTGGACCTCGATCCGATAGCGCCAGTCAGCACCACCACCATTCCACTGGCCGCCGAAGCCTTGCACGAAATCGCGGTGCCAGCTGCTGGCGAATCCGTGGCTCCAGAAAACCTCGTGTCGACGGGTGCCATTGGGGAAGAGTCTGCTTCGGCCACCGACCTGGACTTGCCCGAGGGCTCCACAGACGCATTACTGGCCGAAGTGACCGCTCCCGAGACAGCGGATGAGCCAGAAATCGACTCGCCGTTTCCACCGGCTGCCGGAGAGGCGAGCGAAGTCGGTTCAACTGTCGCGTCACGTTTGGCGGCGCGGGGTGGCACCACTCGCACGAATCGCGAGGCAACTCGACTGCAAGTTTTCTACGGCACCAACCGCGCGCCCATTCTAGGCGACGAAGCAGTTTCGATCGCCGGAACAACTCCAGGTCGGCCTTCGCACAAAGTGGTCGCAATTCTTGCGGCGGTGGCCACCATTGCCGTCTGTCTCTTTGGCTTCTTACGACAACGTTCGGTGATCTACACCATGTTCGCCGTTTGCGGCCTGACATTCGTGACTTGGGTTGGTTTACGTGGTGACATGGACGTTTCCGAGATTGAAGCCGTGCCGCAGGCCGCGGCCAGCGTCCCGGCACCCGTGGACGTGGCCTACGGAGCCGAGTTCAGCAACCAACTGTCGTTGGGCGTTTGTGAAGTGTCCATTCCGCCCAACCATGTTGCCGGTGAGCTGGAGTCGCCGTCAGTATTTCGCTTTGAGTTTCGCCAAGATCCAAACAAACACGTCGTCCTGGCTAAGACCACCAAGTTGCCAAGTGACAACTTCTTTCAACGACTGGACGAAACCCTGGATCGCAAGGGCAACAATTTGTTGGTGTTCGTGCATGGTTACAACGTCTCCTTTGAGGACGCTGCCCGGCGGACGGCACAGATGGCGCACGACCTCAAATACCCCGGCGCACCGGTGTTCTACAGCTGGCCGTCGCAGGCAAACTGGTACAAATACCAACTGGACAGAAAGAACATCCAGCTGAGCGTTGGTCACATCAAGCGATTTCTCTTGGAGCTGGCAGAAAAAACGAACGCTGATTCGATTAACCTGGTCGCCCACAGCATGGGCAACGTCGGGCTCACGTCCGCTTTGGGAGAAATCAACCCGTTCGATTCCGATGTTCGCTTTAACCAGGTGGTACTGGCGGCACCCGACATCGACGCCGATCTATTCCGCACCCGAATCGCCCCGAAGATCACCAACAAGGCAGAGCGGATCACGGTGTATACATCCAGTTCGGATCTGGCCCTGGTGGCTTCAAGGTACTTTAATGCTGGCCGACGGGCGGGAGAATCAGGATCGCCCGTGCTGGCCTATCCAGGCATCGACGTTGTTGACGCCAGCGCCGTGGACACTAGTTTGCTGGGGCATTCTTACTACGGTAGCATCAGTGTGTTGAATGACATCAGCGAGCTATTGATGAATCGACCAGTGCACGACCGTACGTTCTTACGAACTGCTACCGCTGACGGCAACGCTTACTGGGTGTTTGACAGCCCGTTTATGGCCCGCTCACCCGCTGCTGCCCCGTCATTCTAGCCCCAACATTGCATTAGCTGCAGTGCGATGGCACGCGGACAATGCAAAACGTGGAGCGAACCGCACGCGATCGCATGGCGGCTGATGATGCAGTCATATGTCCGTGCGACTCGTTTTAGTGAGGGTCGCTGCGGGTCGCTGTTCGGTTGAGCAACTCGCTAGCCAGCTCAACGAGTTGCTGGCTGTTGTGCTGAATACTGAATAGCCGCTCGGCTCGACGGGCCGTTTGTTCTAGCGGCCGCGACAGAATCTGACGTCCATCCGGTGAGCGAACGACCTTCAAAGCGTCAGCCAGTTGATTCGACAAATCTCCAACACTGTGGGGCTGGCAAATCCAACTGGATGGCTTGTCGAAGGCTTCGCCGCTGGACGATCTGTGCAAGGCTTCGCCGCGGGGTGAACTGTGCAAGGCTTCGCCGCGGGCCTCGTGAACACCCAAGACCTCTGCCGCACCGCCCACTGCACTGGCCACAATAGGGCGGGACAGCATTTGGGCTTGGATCAGCACCAGCGACAGGCCTTCGGAATGAGACGGATGCACCACTAGATCGGCCGCTTGGATGAGTTGGTTGGCATCGTCGCGGTAGCCCAGCAGTTTGACTTGGCGACTCAAGTTCAGCCGCTCAATCTGCTGTTGCAATCGCGGCTGTTCGGGCCCTTTGCCGGCAATGGCATAGACCAACCGTGGATCGGACAACTGATGAATAGCGTCAATCGCGTCCGCATGCCCTTTGCATTCCAGCAGACTTCCCACCGAAACCAACAGAGTCGTTTCTTCCGTCAGTGCCAACTCCGCGCGAATCCGCTCTCGGGCTTGCGGGTCCGGAGTGGGAGGTTCCGTGCCGCCGTAGACGACTGCCACGTGCTCAAGTGGCATCCCGCCATTGAGTACGGTTTGCCGCGCGGCTTCGGAAACACAGATCAATCTGTCGGTCAGCCATTGGTACTTCAGACGGCTGCGTAAGGGAAACACCGTGTGTTTGTAGGCCAGCCGTACCGGTCGTTCTCGGCCGGTGAACCAGACGGCCGTGCCTACCAAGGGAACGGCGTGCGTATCGTTCATGACAATCACGTCAGGACTCCACTGCCGCAGCACTTGCCGCACCGATTGCCAATCGCGCCAATTGTGTCCGCGTCCGGTTGTGCGGTGCAGGATGGCCGCCGACTCGTTTTCAAGGCGGGCGGCGACTTCGCTGCCATCGCGGGCAATCCAGCCGACGCTGTGCCCCGACTTCAGCAACTGGTTGGCGATGGCAGCAATCAACGTTTCACCGCCTCCCCAATTTTGTTGTGTGCTGACGAGGCAGAACCGCATAGCCGTCCTTGAGAGATAGTCGAATGGTTCCGAGGCAGTCGCTTGTCACTTGAGCTTGGCCGGCGTTGGACAACTGCAAATGTCAGCCGACGTAAACGCACCCAAGATGCGACGATAGTTCGGTTCTACAACAACGGCGTTTCGGTCGAAAGCGATATCTTCCTCGGCCTCGGTCGTCGACGACACTTTCGTTGGTGATCAGTTCATTCTGGTTCACCGCAGCAGTCGTTGCAGCCGGCACCGGTTGCATTGCATGCAAATCCGTAACTTGGTTGAAAACCGTGGCACATGCGACGCTGGAGAGACGATGGTAGAAGGACCTCCACTTGCGTTCGCAGAGTCAGATCTCAAAGACTATGGACAGTACGCAATTCCGACATGGAATGCGACGTATTAGTGGACTTGACCCAGGTTAAGTCACTGTCCTATAAGTTCAGGAATCAAGGATTCCGCAGGGGAGATTTATCTATATGCAAATTCACGGTTTGCAATCGGCTCACGCTACTCAGCCCGTTCAACGTTCCAATTCCGCCCAGCCGGCCCAGCCCGTGGAAGCGGCGTCTGCCCCGAGCCCGGCCTCAGCGGACCAGTTGGATCTCTCTCCTGAAGCCCAGGCGCTCAGCTCCAATCAAGCCGTTGCGGCTGACACTGGCGGTATCCGCGCCGACAAAGTAGCCGCCATTCGCCAAGCAATCGCCGATGGAACTTACGAGACACCTGAGAAGCTGTCCGCGAGCGTCGACAAACTGCTGGATACTTTTGCCTAAGAAGCATCATCTGTAGGGGCTGTTGCTGAGCGCTGCTTGTCGCGGGCCGGCGAATCCATGTAGGCGAACCTCGAAGGTCTGGCTCCGTCGGGAAACTGGGCCGACCAACCTAACCGCGATTCGCTGACTGAGATCCACGCGTCTCTCATGCTCGCCACCAACCACCCAGCGAGTTTGGAACCGCGTCAACTTGACAGGTTGGCGTTGTGGACGGGGTTGGCCTAAAATGAGGATGACCTTTGGCAACCTGCCTCTATTCCCAGGTTGTGCTCGTCCGCGAAGTCGCGTGCGGAATCGATCTAGTTACCTAGGGCAAATTCGTTGGCAGTGAGTTCCGAAGATCAAAGCCTGGAGCTGGAAGCCGTTGAAGTTTCCCAGACTCCCATTGAGCGTTTTGAAGAGTATCTACTGAGTCGCGGCTTGCGAAAAACCGAGCAACGTCGGTTTTTGGTCGAACAGGTGTTTAGCCGGCATCAACACTTCGACGCGGACCAGCTCATTGATCAGTTGCCGCGGAAGGGTGAGGACAACTACGTCAGTCGACCAACTGTCTACCGAACGCTGAAAGAATTTGTGGACGCTGGGCTGTTGAGACGCTTCGAGCTGAATGGCCGTAGCGTCTATGAGCATGACTATGGCTACCCGGAACACGATCACTTCTATTGTGTGAAGTGTCACGAGTTATCGGAGTTTCAATCCGAGGCGCTGAGCCAGTTGCGAGATGAGATCGCCCGTCAGCATCGCTTCCGCGTCCGCAGCCACCGCCTCATTATTCACGGCGTCTGCCACGCCTGCAGCAGCCGCAAGCATCAAAGAAAGCGCCAGGATTTGGTGTAGTGCGAATCGCCCGCACACGTGGCTGGCGCCATCAACAGCCAGGATGCTCTAGCAGGTTTCGGCGTCTTCGCCGTCGGCTTCCATTCCCAGCCGCATGCTGAGCGATTCGAATTGACTGTACAACCGGTCGCTGCTGGAATGAACGTGTTCTGCTTCAGTAATAAAGCGAATATCCTTGTCGATGTACACATCGTGGCTGATCAACACCCGCTCATAGGTCTCCTGGGGTGATCCGTAGGCGATCACCATCTTGTGCTCATCGAATTGTACTTCCTGCTGACGCCGCGGATTGAGCACGGCGATGCCCGTGCAACCATCGTGGAGCAACATGTCTTCGAAGTCGTACAAGATACTCTTCAAGACGGGCATATCGATATGCTCGCGATAGTAATCTTGATGTCCGCCGGTGTGGTAGTGACTGGTTTCGAGCACGACGTCGACCACTGGTCCGAGCGTGTCGATCATGTCAATGAACAAGTCGAATAGCCGCTCCTGGGAAGCCGCCGCCATGATGACCGGAACTTTGGCTTGGGAGGTAGGGTCCACATAGGTGTCATGCCGAAACCCTTGTTTGGGCACGACTTGCAGATCGATGGAGGGACGGATGGCGTCGGTGAGTTCGAACGTTCCGTAGCGTGAAACCTCCAAGTGCGCTTCCAGCTGTTCGTCCGTCAGGCTGCCAAAGGCCGTCAAGGCGTCTGTCTTGTTGCTGGTATTTTGCGGAGTAGCGGAGGTTGGAGAGCCGGGCTGCGAGCTCATCTGTCTAACTCTTTCGAAATCGGTTCCTTGGGGGGAAACGGAGACGGGCCAGAGCCTGCGTCTCGCGGACAACCAAAACTAGGTCACCCAGTCCAGACGAGAGACAGAACCATCCAAGTTGCAAGTTTTCGTAGCGAGCTCAGCTCGCGCGACCTGCAAACTCCGCATAATCCGGCGGGGCCAATTATTCGGGTTGCCGACAAGCAACTGAGCTGGACTAAAATGTTGCCGATTGGCATCACGCTTCCAGCCCTTGGACACCCTTTAGCTACTGAGAGCCACCATGAGTTCAGGCCAATTTCGAAGACATCTTGCCGTGGTAAGCGTGTTTGCCCTACTGGCCGGCTGTAACCGAGTCGAAGTCACACCGGTCGTAACTGACCAGCCCAGTGCCACCGCGGATGCAGACGGATCGGACATTCCAGTGGATGGCGCGTCCACCGCGCCAAGTGACGTGGACCAGGGGCCTCCGCACGCAGAGGTCCAACCTTGGATATCCTCCGATCAACTGCCATGGGACGCTTGGTATCTTCAGTATTTGGGTGGCAAACGCGTCGGTTACTACCATATTCAGGTGAGTCAGGGCGAGCATCTCTACAGCTTGCAGCGGCAATCCCTGTTTGAGCTCAACGTGAACGGTCAGCCAACTCAATTTCAAGTCGATTTGGAGTCCTACGAATACCTGAACGGCAGACTCGCTAGCTTTACTGAGCGCACGAGCACCCAGGAAGGCTTCACCGAGGTTTCGGGGCAGCTGCTGGGCAAGAGGCTCAACCTCGTCATCAAGACTGACGCGGGGATAGACCGCACTTCACTGGTGTGGCAAGACAACACTTGGGGCGTCTTCGACATTCAGTCCGTCCTCATGGCCTATCCGCTACAACCCGGACAACAGCTGGAAGCTAAACTGTTCGCTCCCAAATTGCGCAAGATCGTGTCCGCCGAACTGCTTGCTGGAGAACGGGAAATCACTTCTTTGCCCGGCGGCTCGACACCGGAGTTGTTGCCGATCGATGTGACGATCGTGGACGATCAAACTCAGATGCGGACCCGCAATTGGATCAACGATGCTGGAGAAATACTCAAGTCGATTTCCTTGGACGGCACGATGACCAGCAGCTTTCGCGCGCCAACCGAGGTGGGCGAGCGGGTGGCGGACGAATATCTGTTGAAGCGATCGCTGATTACAACCACTCCCTACGCTGGAGCCCCGCTTCCGCCTGGCTCAAACAGCGCTCGCTACATGGTCGACGGCTCCGGATCC
>JANQOL010000286.1 GCA_028289675.1 Pirellulaceae bacterium | reverse complement strand
CAGCTGAGAGAAGCCATCACGGATCAATGGAAGGAAGGTCCACGCACAGACTTGTTGGGTGGAGGTGTGAAGGTCGAAGGCGAGGCTGCCAGCTGCGTCTTGGAATTTGGCAGTGGAGCGGCTGACTTGGATGCCGCGCGTGCTTTGGCTAGAGCCTACACGGAGCGGTGTGTGGCGGAATGCTTGCGAGTGCACTGGAGCGGACCTGTCGGCACACGCGTGGTCCTGCTGCCCGCCTTGACGATGAGCGACGCCGAACTGCAAGACGCACTGGCACGGTTGGCGCGAGCTCGTTCGGCCGTGTTGGAGTCTACAAGCCTGCCTGAGTCCTACTAGCGCGGACTCCTCGGTTACGCGCCGACGGCCGCGAACTGCTTCTGAAATTCTTGGCGGTAGCTGGCTTCGTCGGCAGGAAATAGAGAATCAAAGAGACTCTCCGAGGCGGCCCCTCGCTGAAATCTCTGCTTGGGAAACGCGGGCATGTCCAGGCCCGTTACCGAGCGAACGCCGCTGGTCACTACCCTGCCCTTGAGGTCATACAGCCGCTGATGATCCCAGTCCGTCAATTCAACAAAGGGGATACCTTCTGCGACTTCGATGACCCGTGGGAGCGCGTAGGGACTAAAGCCGCGGAAGCCCAGTGAGGTTGCCGGGGCCGACGAACGCACATGCCCGCGGCTCTGTCCACCGCTGTAGATCAGCGAGTGCTTGATCGCAGAGACCCCCCAGCCTTCTTGATAGAGCATCTGATTGTTCAATACGCTACGAATCGTCAGCTCGGGGTTGTCTTCGATCGGGTAATCCTTGAGGTTCTCGTCACCGCCATCTCCGTCCACCAACCACCGCCAATCCGGGTATTCACGACGGATGGCCCGGCACAAAGCCAGTCCCATAGCGGCGGCCTGCACGTCCAGGGGTTTGTAATCTTCGACGACCGAGATGGTCTCCCGCCAGCACACGTCATCGGCGGGCACATCGATGACCTCCAACAGCATGTCCAAGCTAATAGCGCTCAGGAATTCGCGCGCTTGCCGAGCGTCCGAACAATCGCCGTTGACCGACAAGGTGAACGCTTTGAGCCGTGCTGGATTCTCACCACGGGACAGCAACAGGTGGTACAGGACCATCAGTACCGATCCGCTGTCGATTCCTCCAGAAAACAGTACACCAATGGGTTCGCGATGATCCAGCGTGTCCAGCCACAGGGAGCATTCATCGGCCAAAGCACCGATGTAAGCCTTGCCGATGGCATCCACGTCAGCTGGCAACTGAGCGGGTTGGGGATCAAAGAATCGTGTTAACGTTGGATTCGGATCGGGACAGCCCACCAAATGCAGTTCCAGCACATGGTGAGCAGGTACCATCCGCGTGTACGACGGATGAAACTGATCCTCCAACCCCTCATCCCTTAGGACCTGTCGAATCTCATCGATTCGTTCCGCGACGATCAAGCATGGTCCGGCAGCCCGCTTGGCCAGAAAATATCGCATCGGACGCCCCAATGAACGCGCCAGCCGTACTTTCTTGCCTTCACGGGCCACGATACAAAACTGGCCATCGATTTCTCCGACTTGCCGGTGGTCCCCGCTCAGTACACGCTGGTGGGCGTCGCTGTAGCTCATGTTGAGCAAAATATTGCGTTCCGGATCAATACGGTCGATGATCCGCTCGATCGTGGCAGGTGCGTTCATCTGTCGCTTTCTCGCGCTACGAAATGGAACGAGGGTGGCACCACATTATATTCCACTAGCTTCCCGCCATTGCGGTGGCAGTCGCAAAAAACGGCAGTTGCCCGGCAGACGGGTATGGCTTTAGTGGCGCGCATTCCTGTCGAGAGAAGCAGGTGCACCATCATCATGGTGTAGGCCGTACATCCGGGCGACGCGCTAGTCGTGGATGGGCACCATGAAGCGGCTTTCGGATTCGTTGGGCGCCAGCGGAGGATCGATCCATGGGATCTCTGCTCCAGCGGCGCGTGACTCGCGAATCAGTTGTTTGCAAGCTAGCACAATCTGGCTGAGAGCATCGCGCACGGTAGCGGCTCGCACGGGAGGGACTTGCAAGTTCGCGGCACGGGCGGATGATTGGCCGTCGCTGGCCTGAATCAATACAGTCACAC
>JANQOL010000271.1 GCA_028289675.1 Pirellulaceae bacterium | reverse complement strand
CGAGTTGTTTGTCACGGGACGCATCAATGATCTGATCATCGTTCGTGGCGCGAATCACTTTGCCGAGGACATCGAGAAAGCCGCGATCAAACCGGTCAGCGATGCGTCGGTTGTGTCGCGTACGGTCCACTCGATGTCCTCGGCAAAGTGATTCGCGCCACGAACGATGATCAGATCATTGATGCGTCCCGTGACAAACAACTCGCCATCCAACCGAAATCCCAAGTCGCCCGTCCGCAAATACCCGCTTTCGCCGCCGGCGGTTGAAGCATCGAAAACCTCTCGGTTGGTCTCGCCGCGACGCCAATAGCCAGCCGACTTGCTGGGACCGCGTGCCCAGATTTCTCCGACCTTTCCCTCGCCCAACACTTCCCGCGTCCGAGGATCAACGATCTCAACTTCGTGCGCAGGCAGTGGTTCACCACATCCCACTAGGGACAAGCTACCCGGTGCCTGGCCGTCACACTCCACAACATTGTGTTTCGAGAGCTGCTCCCGGTCGAAACTGCGGACGATTGGGGCCGTCGTCAAATCGCCCCCGCACACCTTCAATGTGAACTCTGCTAAACCGTAGCATGGATAAATTGCCTCTTTGCGAAATCCGTTTTTGGAAAATCGACCAGTAAACGCCTGTATCGTTTCCGCCCGCACAGGTTCGGCCCCCATAAACGCGTAACGCCAACAGGCCAGGTCAAGGTCCGCCGTATCCGATTCGGAGATGCCATGGGCACATTGGGAATAGGCAAAGTTGGGACCGCCCGAGTGGGTCGCCTGATATTTGGAGATGGCGCGCAACCAGCGCAGTGGCTTCTGGCTGAAGTGTGCCGGCGAAAACAGGATGCAGTGAGCCCCTGAAAACAGAGCGTAGAGCATACTCACCAGGCCCATGTCGTGGAACAGCGGCAGCCACAACACCGTATTTGCACCGCGCTCAAGCCTCGCGCGCTGGTGAATCGTATTGATATTGGCAAGCAGATTCGCGTGAGTGACCATCACACCCCGAGGCATGCGCGTCGAGCCAGACGTGTATTGCAACAGTGCCAAGTCCACGTCAGTCGCCGTTGGTGGCTGCCACGCCTCCGCGGCGTCGCTTTCCACGAGATCGCTGGCAACGAATTGCAACTCTCGAGACTGCAATTGCACAACTTGGCGAAACGCTTCTACAGAAGCATCAGGAAGCAGCGCCAAGGTCGACAGAGAATCGTCGATCATGCCGTGTAAACGATGGGCATGTCGACGGGTATGACTGCTGACCGAAGGGGTTGCGATCGCTCCCGAGGCGAAACATCCCAGCAAGCAATACAAGTACTCGAGCGGATTCTGCTGGCAGATGAGAACAGGCTTACCGTGCTGGCCGCACTGCTGTAAAGTAGCGCCCACGGCGCGCGCCTTCTGCCATAAGTCCGCGTATGTGACGGTTGTCTCTTCCGTCTCTCCATCCGCCAAGTAGGTTACTGCCGGATGTTCTGGAACGTTGATTGCTTGGCACTCCAGCATTTCCCAAGCAAATGTCAACGTTGGTGCGAAAGTGTCCATCTCTTCTGAAACCGCTGAACGACACGAGGGGTAAAACCTGGAGAGAGGGTGGGCGGCGTGTCGTTTGCGCACCTCACAACCATTGGAGTACTGAATTTAGTGAAGGAAGTGCATCCAAGCGCGCGCTTAAGCATCCAAGCACAAGCAAACGAACCTCATACAGCAGCCTGGCTGGCGTGTCTTGGAGAACTGGCTGGCTAAGATCGCGGCGACAGTTGAGGTATGCGAACCCCACCTACGATGAAGGTTGCTAGTGAGACTCAGTTTCAAAAACGCAAGTATACTTGCCCAAACTCACTAGTCAAGGGTTGGAAAGTAGAACCAGTGGGCCTTGCGATTGAACAGAGAGAAGCATCTTAATTTGGGTGACTTGAAACCCAGAGAGGTGGTGGGTGGGAGATACCTCACTTGTGTATCAGTTTCCTCGTGGTCGCGTAAACTGAACATCCTTCAATACCCAAATCTTGACCGGTTGTTGTTGAATTCTAGCCGGGGCGAAACGCCAATGATGAACGACCTCCATCACGGCTCGTTGAAACGCCTCCGGACCGCGAAGGAGTTGGACATCTTCCACATTGCCAGACTCGTTAACCAAAATTCGCAGACGAACTGTGGCTTTGGTACCACGTTGTTTCTCGCGTGTGGGATAAATAGGCTGAGGATTTCCGGCCAACTCGCGAGGCAGTTCGTCAACTTCGCTTGCCTTGTATATAGATGAGCTTCGTGTGCCGTTAGAGGTTTGCGTTGATGCGACAGGCCGCGCCGGCATTCGCCTTGTTGCGGCATCTGGCGCGGGTAGGATCATCTTCGATTCAAGTGGATCCGGCCGCGTTTTTTCGCGCCGCTCTGATTGAATCGGTTCACGAAGATCCAGTTGCGTTGGCAAAGGAACCGTTGCTTGCATCCGTTCAGGGACGTTCGGTTGATTCCGTTCACGGAACCTTGAGCGAAAACCTTCGCGCTCTGGCTCGGGTTGCTCTGGAAGGGGTACAACGAGATCATTCAGTTTGTATTCCTCTTCTGCCGCTTCATCCGCGGGCAGGTAGATGTTGG
>JANQOL010000256.1 GCA_028289675.1 Pirellulaceae bacterium | reverse complement strand
GGGCCGTCATTCTGAACGCCATCAGCAGTAGCGGACTAGCATTGTCAGCAACTCCAGTGGCTGGAACGGCCAATTTGATCCAGTTCACCCAAGGTGATGATGAAGACGGCATCAACTTCTTCGACGTGACGCTGGGCTTGAATGTCGACGACATTGGACCGTTGACGATCAGCCGTCCGAGCATCGTTGTCGCGGCCAATCCAACAAGTGCGGCAACGACTGACTTCATTCAAGACGGTGATACCTTTGTTGTCGGCGGAGTGACTTTCGAATTCAACGATCCATCCGTGAATGCCGCGGTGACGGGCACGCCAGTGCCGTTTGCTAGTGGCGATTCGGCACAACAGATCGCGGCGAGCATGGCCGCGGCAATCGACGGAGCGCTAGGCGTAACGACGACCGTGCTCGATCCTGGTAATGGCTCCGCTCATGTGGCAATCAATTCACAGTCCGTGACAACCGGCCAATCGATGGTTGTCCGAGTCGATTTGTCGAACAACACCGGAAGAGTTTACGTCTCCGGTTGGTTGGACTTCGAGCGTGACGGAGATTTCGACAACACGTTTGCCTCGCCCGAGAAGATCATCGCTAGTCCATCCGGCGGCGGCCTTTTGATCGATCCTTCGATTCCAGGACCAATCGGTTCGAATATGCGAGTTGATGAAAATGGCCATTTGTTAGTCAACGTGGCTGTGCCGGGATGGGCCCAATCCGATGCCGATGCGGGCAATGTGCCAACCTATGCACGATTCCGCGTAGTAAGTGAAGCCGCGGTCGAAGCGGTCAGAAATCCCGCCACAGGTATTTCTCCGCTAGAGAATCTCGATTCGTTCGGACCAGCACCTGACGGTGAGGTCGAAGACTATGCAATCAGTCTGACCGACGGCCCAGAACTTGACTTTGGCGATCTGCCGGGTAACGAGGCACTGGATGTCGATACAGCCACGGTACTGTCGTTCTCCAACGGTGTTCTTACGCTTCCTGGAGATATTACAGATTTCGCTGCAAGTAACGGGGCAGGATTCATCGTGACCGACGATAACGGTGCGACCACCTCAAGGATCGGGTTCGATGTTAATGGTGGAGGTGGCGATATTACCGCTGCATTTAACGTTGCGATTAATACCACAACCGACTCGCTTACCGATGTACAGACAGCGATCCTAAATGCGATCAACAGTGCCGGCTTGGTCGGAAACTCTGCTGGAGGCGACCTCACGGCGAGCGCGGCGACTGGCCAGAACGGTCAAACCCAAGTTGCACTGCGAATTGATTCGAATGAGTCCTCTTACGAAGATCCGGGCAATCCGGCCAGGCATCGAATTACCGCGACTGGTCCCGTGCTTGGCGTTCGAGTTGACGGTGACGGTGACAATGGCCGCACGAATCCCAATGGCAGTGGCGCAACGCGTGACGCCAGCGAAGACGACACCAACGTCGGCAACGTCGCCCCAGGCGGTGCGTTCGACGATGAAGACGGTGTGGTGTTCATGGCCGCATTGGGCGACCCGGTTGTGACCTTGGACGTGACCGTGTCGCAAGACAATGGTCTGTTCAACCTGTGGTTCGACATTAACAACGACGGCAACTTCGACGACGGCAACGGCAATATTGATGCCCCAAGCGGAATCAGCGAGCACATCCTCGAATTCCGTGATCTGCCTGTCAGCGCGTTGAACCATCGGTTGTTCGCTGCGAACTTGGACAATGACAACCAGAACGGTGCCCACGGCGAAATCGTCGAATTGGATCCGCGAACAGGTGTCGTGATCAACACCTTGACGGCACCAATCGGCGGAGCAAACCCAGAAGTTCTCAACGGCTTGGAATTCGACGGAACCAATCTCTGGTTCATCCGAGCGTCAGAGGACACCTTGTATCAGATGGACCCGGACAGTGGCGCGATCCTCAACGGTGGTGGCGCTGGCATCAGTTTGACGGGCCTCGGACTCGACCCGAACAACGTCTACGACGGGTTGACCTCGCTGAATGGCAATAT
>JANQOL010000246.1 GCA_028289675.1 Pirellulaceae bacterium | reverse complement strand
GGCGATTGCGTATTCCTTCGAAAACAGGCCACACCAAAAGCAAAAGTGCTTTAGTTGACGGGTTCGACAGCGTTGAACCGCTTTTCGTTTTGTTGGTGTGCCTCGCCGCCGCGCAGCCAAAGGCGTCGAGCGCATTGACGGCACGGACCATCGCGTACACTGTCGACCACACCACAACGACTGTTGCAAGACTGTTGACAACTACCGGCGGCTGCCGCGGCTCGCAGCGCGTATACTGAATCCATGAATATCGACGACGAACTATGCCTGTGCTTTCATGTCAGTTGGCGCAAGGTCATCAATTACATCCGAGTGCATCGCATTCGTGTACCGAGCCAGCTGGCGGAATGCCAGAGTGCCGGGACGGGATGTGGCTGGTGTCGCAAGGCGATGCGTCGTCTAATTGATCGCACTACCAATGGGGCCCCCGATGCAGACGATCTTCAGCGCTGGCTCGACGAAGAGTACCCTTTAGCGCAAGAATATACATCCGGGCGACAAGCGCACATCGCCGCCGGCAAAGGGCGGCCTCCCACCGACGGATGAAACATTCCCTCCATCTATTACGACCGCCGTGGAACGCGCCGGCAGTTCGTTGTCAAGCGTTTTGTCGACATCTATCCAATCATTTTTCAAACTGCTGCTCAGTACTGTGCAGCCCGCTGAGAACCCGCTACAATAGATAGCAGTCAAGCAACTTTGTAACTTCCTTGATGAAACCGATGATTCGTTGAACTGATCCAGTCGCGAAGTAATCGCACTCACCATTATTCAAATACGGACTGGTCTCCATCGCTGAGGCACGATTGGTGACTAGGACGTGACCCTCCTTGAATGTAGTTTCACCGCTTGGCTGAACAGGGAAGAAAAGTGGTTTGGATTGACGCCGCGGTCTCCTCCACAGCGTGATTCTTTGCCGCTTAGGTAACAGGAACCTTATCCAGTTACCAAATCGATTTCGGAAATCGCCCGACACCGATTTCGTGGTTCTAATTCAACTCTTCTTCAATTCCCTATCTCAAGGAGCATCTGCATGGCTGGTCGCGCTGCTACTGCTGTGAAGTCCAAACCCAAACCAAAACCGAAGGCCGCCGCCAAGGCGAGCCCTCGAGCAAAGCTGAAATCTGCATCCGAGTCCTCCTCGGCTGCTGCTACGGCCACGGTGAAGGCACCCGCCAAACCTCGCCGCCGCGCTAAAGTCGAAACCCGCACGCGAATCTACTGGGCAGTGTTTAACCAGAACCTCAAGCGAGTGGCCGTGTTTGAGTTTGACCAAAAAGGCGAAGCAGAAAAGCGAGCCAGCAAATTGATGAAGACATCCGGAGACCATCACTTTATTCAAAAGATCAAGGCCACCGTGCCGTCCTCATAAACTCCACGTCATCATTGATCCAAGCCGAAGAGATTTCTTCGGCTTTTTTCGTAGCCACACGTTGAGGCGCCGCATGACCGCTTCCGCTGATTCCCCAAGACGTCCCGTTACCGGCACACTGTTCGGCATTCTCAACATTCTGTTCGGCGTTTACGGGCTGCTCAGTAGCGTCGCATCCAGTATTTGGTTCGCCCTCATAGCCAACGGCGCGTTGGAACAGCCGGGAATACAAAATACCATGGTCCCGGACGGTCCCATGCAAGCGATGAACTACATCAGTCTCGTTCTGCACGGCTTGCTGAGTATCGTGCTGATTGTGGCCGGAGTGGGCTTGCTGCGTTACCGGAACTGGGGCCGCAGCCTCTCCAACGCATACGCCGCGCTGACAATTCTGTTGTTACTCGCCACCATGATTGCCGTGGTGGTACTGACCGGCTCTGACGCGTTGGAAGCCCTGGACAACTTGTCGGATCAGCAAGACGCCGCCATGATCGCCACCACCATCGGCGGCGTCGTTGGCAGTTGTCTCGGTTTGATCTATCCAGTTGTCCTGCTCATCTGCATCAACCGCTCCAACTTCCGCCAGTCCCTCACCTGATCCGAGCCTTTCAGCAGCGGATGCTTAGCCGCACCAAAGGCCGTACCCCCGGGCAGTGCACGCCAAGCCTGCCTGCCCACACTTTGTTTAGCCGGTAGCCGCAGGCGCACGCGTAACGCGGCCACTGTTTTGTTGTTCGCGTAACGACGCACTGTTTGTTTGACCGGTAGCCGTAGGCGCACGCGTGTGACAAATATTCCAGAACAGCGCGTGCGCCTACGGCTACCGGTCAAACATGGCTAAACAAATTTTCGCCAGCTGCCAGCTGGTACGGCTTCGAAGACGCAGTAGGAACCTATTGCGGTAGCTGTCGAATGGTGCCGGGTTGGATGGGTTGCTGGGTTTCGGCGCTGTGAATGGCGGCGAAACACAGCGCTAGACTCTCCAAGTTGTCTCGCGCGTCGATCGAGCAAGGGCGCTGTTGCTCGATGGCACATAGTAGTTCGCCCATGGTGCCGTGAAAACCATCAGGAAACCAAACTCCCTCCAAATTCGGTTGCCAGCGGCCATGCTGCGTGGCCACATACACCTCCTGCTGTTGGTTGCCGCTACCGAAACTGTGCAGGCAGCCCAACGTGCCTGAGAGAAACGTCTTCTCGTGCGCCCCATGGGGCAAAGCCGCGTCAAAGGCTAGAGTCGCCTGCCCGTCTTCGAACTCAATGGCCGCTTGCGCCAACATGTCCGGCATCAGTGTTTGACCAGGAGCGCGGGCGGTACTGGCATAGACGCGACATGCTGGCCCCGGAAAGAAGCACCGCAAAATGTCAAACCAATGGATCGCATAGTCGTACAAAATCAGGTGCTTGATGTGTTCAAACTCCGTACCCTCCACCCAGGAATGGTCCCAGTGCACGGACAGGTGTGCCCCACAGACGCGCCCGATGGCTCCATGCTTGACAACTTGGCGAGCGTAACTGAAATGGGGAGCCCACCGTCCGTTTTGATTCACGGCCAGATATCGCTCCTGACTGTCCGCTAGGTCGACGAGCCGCTGTCCGACGTCCAGATCCAACACAAACGGTTTTTGGCTAAGTACGTGTTTGCCGGCCAGCAGAGCGGCTTCAATAATCGGGGGGCGCTCGGGAGGATGCGTGGTGATGTCGACCACCTCGATCGCATCATCTCGAAGCAACTGCTTGTAATCCCGATAGACTTTGGCGTCCGGAAAGTACTCTTTCGCGCGTGATTGCGCAACGGACTCATTGAGATCGCACAACGCAGTGACGTGATAGCCGGCATCCAGATAGGCGCGGAGGTGATACTTGGAGATTCCTCCGCAACCAATGACGGCGATCTGCGGGCGATAGCTTCGTGGATTCTGCGGACGATAAGCCAGGGTTGCTAGGCCGTCCAAATCGGTGGTCGTCGCCATACTTGACTCCAGCTGTCACGCGTGGGTACCGGCCGACTGTTCACGGTCTGCGGCTAGATCCATGCCACTGGGATCCATGCCACTATCCCGAAACGGTCCAAGATACTCGAGCTACCAATCGTCGCCCAAGATAATGACACCCTCGCCATAGCTCGGATCGGTAAACGACTCGCCGGGCACGACCGACTCGTAGATCTCTCCGTCCACGATTGGCGCCGCGTAGGTCGGATCGCTCATGGCGTTGCCAGGCACCGCTTCGACGATCTGTCCGTTGACGGGATCGACGACGGTCGAGCCGGGATCGCTCAGTATGGAGCCGACTCGACCGTAGGCCGGGTCGGCGCGTTGCCATTTTCCGCCCACGGTGGCGTAATCCTCCAGATAGCCGGGCGCACAGATCGAACATCCCGTTAGAATCACCATGCTTGCAAAAAGCAAGAACGTAAATGAACGCATTGCCAAGCGCCTTGTGTCAGAGAGCCATTGTGACTTGATGCTTCATCGGCTGATTCGGGCCTGGGGTTTTAGATAAACTTTGACGACTAAAGCGACTTTCCGGGCGTAATTTCAGGATAGGCACAATTTCGGGATAGGCACCTTGAGCGCTAGCAAAACTGGCCTTCCTCGGCTGCAATTGGCCGGGGCTATCGTCACAGCATTGTGTTGGACCTTGGCCGCTGCGGGCGTCTCGAGCCGCGCCCATCTCGTGATGGGATGCCTGACCATCGCCACGGCCGAACCGGCGCTCGAACCGTTGTTAGCCAGCAGCTTGGGCTCCATATTCGTCTGCGTAGTCGGGCTGTTGTGGGTGTGGTTGGTAGTCACCGTGATGCGTGGTTCCCAAGGGTCCTCGACCACGGTCGCCCGGAAAGCAGTCTTCTATCTAGGTTGTGCGTGTTTGCCCATCGCTCTCAGTGTGCAACGCATGGTTAGTGACAGTGCTATCCCAGCTTTGTATTGGGAGCCGCTGTGGATCGCCGGTTGGACAGGGCTGAGTTTTGCGACGCTGGTGGAACATTTGCCAACAGCTCGCTGGGAAAGCTGGCTACAGTCAGGTTGGGCGGCTGGCGGTGTGCTGGGATTGACGCTAGGAGTCGGCACCTTCTTCCTGTCCGAGACGCAGTGGTACTACCAACACTACTTACTTGGCTTTAACGATTTTGGACACTTCGCGCAGCGAGTTGCGAACACCGCGTCAGGCCGGGGTTTCTTGCTGGAGTCACCAGTGCTGCCTGTTTTTTGGGACCACTTCAATCCCGGCCTGGCGTTGCTCGCACCCATTTGGAAGCTAATGCCGTCGGTCACGATGCTGTTTTGGTTGCAAGCCGGCTGTCTGGCCGGCAGCGCTTTGATCGTCTGGCGTCTAGCGCTGCGACTGGGACAATCTCAGCTGGCGGCCATCGCCTGGTCAGCCGCCTGGCTGGCACAACCGGCGCTTGGACAGATGAACTTGGCGTACACCTATGGATGGCATCCCATCAGTCTGGCCATACCTTTGCTGTTGGCTAGTTTGCTATGCGTGCAAGGTCGCCGTTGGGGATGGGCGATCTTCTTGGCGGTATGGGCGATGTCGATGGAAGAAGGCGTCGTCGTGGTTGTGAGCCTAACTAGCTTGGCCTACGCCGGTGTTGGTTGGTTCGCCAAATCGCGGCCAGAGTCAACTTTGGTATCAGCTCCAGTGCTGGGTCTTTCAAGCCGAGTTTGGTTGATCACCGGACTGGTGACCGCAATCGCGTTCGTGTTGATTTATCAATTCAGCGGCTTGGCCGAATTCCAAACCGGAAGATTTGTCGCCCTGGGTGACAATCTGCATCAAGTGATACTGTCGCCGCTTCTGCGGCCGGCGGCGTTTTGGGGCGAACTGCTGCAGCCGGCGAAGGCGGGATATGTTTTGGCGCTGGTGTTGCCTTGCTACATTCTGAGCCTGGGGCGCGGATGGTTTCTGACCTTGGGCACTTGGTTGCCAATGTTGGTCTTGTTGGTCTGGGACCATCAGCCGGCAGCCTGCCTGGCCTTTCACTACGCCAGCTGCTTGCTGCCATTCCTGTGGTTGGCCTCAATGTGGGGTGCCGCGTCCACTCGGAATTCAGCGGGAGCGGCTTGCGGCGCGCTTGCCACGGGTTTGGTGCTGAGCCTGTTCATTGGCCAGCTACCGTATAGCTCACCAACACTGCTGGGCGTCATCAGTCAGACCTACGGCATGGATCATACCACTAGCCGCGGACCAAGCACAGAATTGGGACCGTGGTTGGACGAGCATGTGGCGATGCTCCGAGCCGACGGGGCGGAAGTTCTGGCCACGGGCCGCATCGCCGCGCACTTGGTCGGCAATCGCGACATCGAAACGGTCGGTCAGTACTTGTACCGTCGCGATCAGCTGAGTGAATTGGCGGATCGCGAGGGTCAGCCCATTGTGCATTATCAATGGATCATATTGGACCGCGACGAGTTACTGCAACAGTCGCAAGACCAAATCATCCAAGTCGCCGTGGAAGCGGAGCAACACGGCTTTGAGGTCTTCGCCGAGCGAGAGAGCGTCATCCTATTGAGGAACGCTTTGAAGAACGCGTCCGCCCCGTCGCCACCGGCCGACTGAAACGCTTCGGTTTGCTTCCGCTACTCGTAGATGCCTTTTCCGATATGGGGCATCAGGCGACGAGCCCAAGGCTTCAATTGCTCACGCAGCTTTAGATCTTTCAACTTGGCTCGAAGGGCTAGTCGGCTGCTATGCAGCGCGCGGCGCAGCGGACTCGGATCGATCAAACCGTAGCTCATTTCCGTTTGCACATTCGTCAATTTGTGCTTGTAGGCCTGCTCACCGTAGCCCATATCAATGGCTCGAATCCCAACGGACTCCGCGGCTGCGACAACTCGCAAGAACAACTCGGTGCCTGGTGAGCCATAGCCATAGGCCGGATCAAACACGGGAAACCAATAGTGCAGCAGATCACCTTCGATCATCCCATAATGCAGCGCGACTGGTACTTCGCCAGCATACAACACGCTCAGGATGCCGCGCGGCTCATCATCAGGCGTCAATCGAAACTGGGCCAGCAGTTCTTGAATCCACCCGATGGAAAAAATATCGAAGGTGTGCGTTCGCTGATACTGCTGACGCTTGAGTTCAATCAATCGACGTAGCATTTGCGTGTCACGGCATTCGAATTCAAAGCGCAGCGGCCCCAGGTCTCTTGCCAGCTTACGTGTCTTTTGCCCTTGGCGCGCAATCGTCGAATGGCGGCGTCTCAAAAAGTTGGCATAGCCTTGTGAATCAACCGTCAAATCGGCCAGAAAAGACGACCGTCTGCCCGTTTCATAACCACCAACGCCGGGTGCATCAGGAGGTGAGGCGTGAAAAGCAAAGCGAGTGAGTCCGACGGATGCCAGCATCTCCGTCACGTCAATTTCTGCATCATCGGCGGCAATCAGTCCATGAGCATCATTGATCCCCATCCCAGCTGGGCGAGCTTCGTGGCCGCCACGGCGTTGAAACGGCAGAAAGCCAACGTAGCCGCCGCTCTCGGATACCAACAACACGTCAATGTCCGGCAAGATGCGGGACACGTTGCGGACAAACCCCGGTGAGAAAAACGGACTCCGATATCGGCTACAACTAGCACGGATACTCTGCCAATCCGCCAGCTGCTCATCGGTGAGGCTCCGGGCAGCCACCACTTCATACTT
>JANQOL010000235.1 GCA_028289675.1 Pirellulaceae bacterium | reverse complement strand
CGAACGGTTGAGCGTTCACCAGGCAAGTGGTGAGCAGGGTCCAGGCAAAAACTACGCAAGCCGACACAGGTCGAGTCATCTGTTGTTCCAGCAAGAGGGGGTAGGTTCAGCGAAGAAGCGGGTGAGGCTGCGAGAGGAGGCTGCGCGCTCAGCACTCATCCATTAGAATTGGCGGTCCCCCAACAATCAATGCTTGCCAATTGCCTTTGGCGGGTCTCGCCACGATTGGCGCCCTCGCGGGTGGCCCGACGATTCGGCAAGTTACCGGCTACGCTTTTCTCGCAACGGACTTCATCTCGTATGTCGGCGATGGCGGACTACTCGTTTGGATACTGCACGAACGTTCATGCCGGTGCGAGCCTGGAGCAAGCTCGCACCAACCTACGGAAGTATTCGGCCTCGGTGCGGCAGCGTCTGGCTCCGCAGGGCAAATTGCCTATTGGACTCTGGCTTTCGCACCGGGCGGCTGAAGCACTGCTGCGGCAGGATGAGGTTCAGCAATTTAAGGATTGGTTGGCGCAACAAGGACTCAAGCCCTACACGTTCAATGGTTTTCCTCAAGGAGATTTTCACCAGCCGGTGGTGAAACACCAGGTCTACGAGCCAACGTGGTTGTCCGAACAGCGAGTCCAATACACGCTGATGCTGGCTGACATCTTGGCGACCCTGCTGCCGGAGGGTCAGACGGGTTCCATCTCCACGTTGCCATTGGCTTGGCCGCACACACCCTGGCAACCTGAGGACTACCAGCAGGCGGCAACGCACTTGTTGACCGTCGCCAAGACGCTAGAACGTCTTCATGAGCGAACCGGCCGCGAGATTGTACTGGCCATTGAACCCGAGCCGGGCTGTGTCTTGGACACCTGCCAGGACATCACCGGTTTCTTTGAGCAGTTCCTATTCTGTGGTGACGATGAGCGGGTGGCGCGGCAGTATCTGTCTGTCTGCCACGACATTTGCCACAGCGGAGTCATGTTCGAACCGCAAGCCAGTGTCTTGGACGCTTATCGCAGTACGGGAATTCGTGTCGGCAAAGTCCAAGTGTCGTCGGCCGTGCACGTGCCCTGGGATACATGTACGGACGCCGTGGACCGGGCGTCATTGCTGGCTCAGCTGCGAACTTTCGATGAGCCGAAGTATCTCCATCAAACCACGCGCTGCGATGCGAGTGGCGGGCTCTTAGAGTTGGCGGAAGATCTGTCGCCGGCACTCGATCAGTGGTTAAATGGTGAGTCGATCGGCAGTGGACCAAGGTATCCGTGGCGGATTCATTTTCATGTTCCGATTTTCGTGGAGCAATTCAACCACTTGCATACCACCCAGGCGGACATAACGCAGGCGGTCCAATGCTTGGAACGGCATGGCCAGCAACCGGTTGAGGGTCGGCCATGGTTTACCGGCCATTACGAAGTCGAGACCTACGCCTGGCCGGTGTTGCCTGCCGAAGTGGCCATTGAAGATCTAGCCGAAGGCATCGCGCAGGAGCTGCAGTTCTTTTCCAGGTTGCTACGCTCGCAATCATTGACCTAGAATTGGGATAGGCTGTGGTTATCTTCGCCAAAGCGCTAGACTGCCCTTGATCGAAATACCTGATGGATTGCAACCATTTCGACTTCTGAATCCGTCCTTGACTCGTCACTCGCAACCCTGGATCGGCTGATCATGTCGCACCGCAACTGGCTACTGATTGGGTTGCTGGGGTGGGCTGCTGTGGGGTGTTCGGGCGGCGCCGCACTGCCTCAGTCGGTACCCACGTACCAAGTCCGCGTGCTTAACGTATACCCTCATGACCCCGGAGCGTTTTGCCAGGGCTTGGTGGTCGAGGGCAACGTGCTGTACGAAGGCACCGGCCAGTATGGCAATTCCACGTTGCGCCGCGTCGATTTAGAAACTGGCAAAGTGGTCAGCCAAGTCAATTTGCCCCAGCAGTATTTTGGTGAGGGCGTGGCCTTGTTTCAGAATCGGCTCTATCAGCTGACGTGGAAGGAGCGAGTGTGTTTCGTCTACGACAAACAAACATTGAAGGCCGTTGCTTCGGCGCGCTACACCGGCGAAGGGTGGGGATTGGCCGCCGACGATCAGGTTCTCTACCTTAGCCAGGGGACGAGCACGATTCGCGTGATGGATCCGCGGACCTTTAAGGAAGTCCGCCGCATGCGTGTCAAAGATGGCCGCCGGTATGTGGATGACATCAATGAACTGGAATATGTAGACGGCAAACTGCTCGCCAATATCTGGTATCTAGACAAGATCGCCGAGATCGATCCGGCCACTGGCAAGCTGCTAGCTTGGATCGACTGCAGCCGAGTCAATCCGGGGCGGTCCAATCGCGAACACGTGCTCAACGGCATCGCCTACGACCGTCAGTCTGGCCGATTGTTCATCACCGGTAAGAACTGGAAGCACCTGTACGAGATCGAGATCTTGCGTTCGGAGTGAGAACACACGAACCCGATGGTCAGCTGGTGTGTCAGCTGGTAATATCTCGCTCGAAATGATCTCTCCCAGGGGCCCGATTTTGCTTCCCGGTTATTCCCAGTCGGGCCTCGTCACAGTTCTGTTCAGGTGATTCCCTATGGCGCAACTTGGCGTCAACATTGACCACGTGGCCACAATTCGGCAAGCTCGGCAGACCTACGAGCCCGATCCCGTGGCAGCCGCCGCTTTGGCCACCTTGGGTGGCGCCGATGTAATTACCATCCACTTACGGGAAGATCGGCGGCATATTCAAGACCGAGATTTGCAGATTCTCAGGCAAACTGTGCCATTTGGCTTGAATCTGGAACTGGCTTGTGAACCCGAGATTCTAGACATTGCTTGTCACGCGCGTCCGGACCAAGCGACATTGGTGCCCGAACGCCGCGAGGAAGTCACCACCGAAGGAGGCTTGGATGTCGTCGGTGAAGTGGAGCGAGTGCGCGCCGCCATCGCGCAATTGTCGGCCGCCCAGATCTCGGTCAGCCTATTTATTGATCCCGACTTGGCCCAAGTCGAAATGGCGGCGGAATCTGGCGCAGGAGCGGTGGAGTTGCATACCGGTGCGTACGCGCTGGCCAGCGGGCAAGCTCAAGAGGCAGAATTGGAACGACTGGCGGCGGCCGGTAGACGTTGCGTAGAGCTGGGGATGACACTGCATGCCGGTCACGGACTCAACTATCACAACGTGATCCCGGTGGCGCGGATTCCCCAGATGTGTGAATTGAATATCGGCCACAGCATCGTTGCCAGGGCCGTGTTCACCGGTCTGAAAGAAGCGGTGGCAGACATGAAACGACTGATCGACAATAGTTGATTCGATTTACGTCTGGTATATTCTCACTCCTCTCCCAGACGCCGGACATGACCTTCGAAAGTGATGAAGTCTCCGGTGAGTTTCTCGCGCGATTAACAGCTACGAGTGAGGAACAACACTGTATGGCCCTCAAGAATAGACACCATGACGCAACGTAAAGGTTCCGAATACGCTGGACTCTCCGTGGCCATCGTCACACCTTTGAGGGACAACGTCCTGGATGTTGGCCGGCTGCGTGAGCAGGTCGAATTTCAGATTGAAGCCGGCACGACTTGCCTGGTACCGGTAGGCACGACCGGAGAATCTCCGACTCTGTCTCACGAAGAACACGAGCGCGTCATCAGCGAGGTGGTTCAAATTGCTGCTGGGCGGGTCAAGGTGATGGCTGGCACAGGGAGCAATTCGACGGCCGAAGCTTTGCGATTAACTCGTTGGGCTGCCAAGGAAGGTGCTGACGCGTCGCTGCAGGTGGCGCCGTACTACAACAAGCCGACCCAAGAAGGATTCTTCCAGCATTTCAGGGCAATTGCTGAGGACGTGCCCTTACCTATTTGTGTTTACAACATCCCAGGGCGGACCGGCAAGAACATCGAACCGGAAACGATTGCTCGGTTGGCCGACATCGCCAACATCACGATGGTCAAGGAAGCTACCGGATCGTTGGACCAATGTTCACAGATTCTCAGTACGACCGATCTCACTGTGCTGAGCGGCGATGATAGCCTGACGCTGCCGATGATGAGTGTCGGTGCTGAAGGCGTGATTTCAGTGGCTGGCAATATCGTGCCCCACGATGTGATCGCCATGGTCAAGGCGGCCTCCGACGGTGACTACGCAGGTGCTCGGCATTGGCACCACAAATTGTTTCCCTTGTGTCGCGATATGCTGGGGCTGAGCACCAATCCGGTGGCGGTGAAAACTGCCATGCAGCTGTTGGGACGTGATGCGGGCGAATTGCGTCTACCAATGACCGGGTTAACCGAAGCTGAGACCAATCAGCTGCGTGCGACATTGAGCAACTACGGTTTGTGCTAGTGCATCTTTACCTTTGGCGCAGCCACTCTTCAACAATGGCGCGCAACCAACGTCGTTGACCCGCTGGAGTTCAGACTTCGATCGCCTGCGAGGTGATCCTCCGATACTGGAAGCGACCCGAGCGGCCCAACCGGTTGATTCTCTAGCGTGCGTCGCACCGAGGTCGTTCTGCAGTAGCAGTGCTTGGAACCGATCGAACTCGACCGATGCTGTCCCTATAAGTGTTGCCAGCGTCCTAATCGGTATCGTGCCTGACCACATCAATGCCGAATGTCCCGCTTCGGCTGCTTTCGACACCGGGGCAACCTAGCGTTTCTGCGAGGCGTGCGCACAGCTTGGTTTGTCCTCGGCACCAACTAGTGCGAGTCGCACAGACACATTGCTTGCGTCGTCAACGATGGTGGTTGCTCACCATTGTTGGAGAGTGGCTGCGCCAAAGGTATAGATGTTCTAGTTTCGGGCGGGTTCATCAGCGTGAATGCTCAACAATTGGTTTCTGCCATTGCCGATTTGCATCCCACCCAAAGCCCATCGGATCATTTGCGGCTGGCACTGTTGTTGTCGATTCACCAGCCCGATTTGGGCAGACTGGCGGATTCCGAACAATTGGCCACCCACTGCCAGGAAGTCGTGGGCCGGCTGAACGCTTCATCTGACCAGCACGCGGCGGTAGCCGGCGAGTTGGACGCATTGGCGGCTACGAGCCCATGTGAGTTCACGCCCGATCATGTCTGGTCTCTGGTCCGCGCGATCAAGGTGCAAAGCCAGATACTGAATCTCTACTTGGGATCCTAGCCAGTGTCGTGCTGGCAAGTGGAATCGCTGGTAGATGGAATCGCCAGACCGTCGCTGGGCAGCTACTCTGGATGCAGTCTGGTGATCTGGGACTGAACTTTGCCTTGGGCCAGTCGAGTTTCCAATGCATCGCCTACTTGAAGCGATTCGATCGAACTAACAGGTGTGCCAGAGTCCGCCTTGGTCGTCAGGCTGTATCCGCGACTGAGCACGCTCAACGGTGACAAAGCTTCAACGGCGCGAGCCCAGCTGGCCAGCTGCTCACCCCGGTTGGCCAACAGCTTCCAGATCGCGTGTCGACCACGTACTTCCCATTCGTCGACTTGTTGCCGACGCTGCAGATGCAGCTCGTGTGGGCGTGCCAGCAGACTGCGCCGCGCCATGGATTCGAGCCGCTGTTCGGCAGTCGCCAGTCGCGTGCGCACCACCGCGTCAACACGCTGGCGCATGTTTACCAACCTCGACCTAAGCTCACCCGCGTCGGGAAGCAACAACGACGCCACGTGCGTGGGTGTTAGCGCACGCTCGTCGGCAACTAGATCGGACAACGTGACGTCAATCTCGTGCCCCACCGCAGACACGATGGGAATGCGGGCCGCATGAATTGCCCGTACAACGGGTTCTTCGTTGAAGCACCACAGATCTTCCTGGCTGCCACCGCCTCGGCCCACGATCAGCACGTCCAGCTTCGGACGCAATTGATGTGCCAGGCGGATGGCGCGAACGAGATCGCGAGCCGCATTGTCTCCTTGGACCAGGGCGGGAATCAGCGTTAGTTGGAACGCGGCCCAGCGGCTCTTGGCCGCTTCCAGGAAATCATGCAACGCGGCGCCGCTCGAACTGGTGACAAATCCAATGCGCCCGGGCAAACTGGGCAGCGGCTGCTTGTGCTGGTCGCTAAACAATCCTTCTTTGGCCAGTCGCTGGTGCAGCTGTTGAAAGGCCAGCTGCAGCGGCCCGACGCCCTGGGGTTGGATCCGCTGTATCGTCAGTTGGTAAGTACCGCGTGGCGGATACACGTCCACTCCGCCGCAGCAGACTACCGACTGGCCTTCCTTCAACTTGAACGGTAGTCGTTGGGCGGTGGAACGCCAGATGACGGCCCGCACCTGGCTATCTTCATCTTTGAGGGTGAAATAGAGGTGGCCGCTGGCGGGTTGGCTCAAATCGGAGACCTCGCCCTCCACCCAAACTTTGGGCACGGCCTGCTCCAGCAGGTGTTTAACAAACCAGTTCAGCTGAGCGACCGAAAGTGGAGTATCTCGCCGGTGGCCACGGGCCTCGAATTCGGATTCCGGCGAATGCTGTTCCGCCCACCTGCCGCCATTGCCGCTACTCATCCGGCGACCCTCAACGGAGTCACACCATCATCGGCGAATTCTTGGCGAACAGAATCAACTGCCCCTGTCGTTGGTCGGCCGGCTGCCGGCCACGAACACAGATGGCTATTGGGTGGGCTGGGGAACAAGATTTCTGATGGCGTTAATTCCACCTTGCCAGTTGCCCATTGCTCGGCCGAACTAGTGACCTGCGTTAAACAGCCTTCTATCCAACGCCGATAGTCTTCAATT
>JANQOL010000222.1 GCA_028289675.1 Pirellulaceae bacterium | reverse complement strand
AACGACCGGTTGAGAATCTACTTGCCGGAGCGCGAACCTCAAGTGCCATTGCCATGTATCTTCATGGCGCCGGCGGGGACTCCAGTTTTTGCCGGAATTAAAATCTCCGCCGCGGACAATGCCGCGTTCTTGCCTTACGCTCAAGCCGGTTTCGCAGTGGTGGCATACGAAGTCGATGGAGAGCTGCCTGGAAACGATCCTGAGCAATGGTCGTTCGCGCAGCTGAAATCAGCGTACAACAATCACTTGAAATCCAGTGCTGGTTTGGCCAATGCTCGGAATGCCATTGAGTACGCGCTCAAGCAATTACCCGTCGATTCCGATCGCCTCTACACCATCGGACACAGTTCGGCAGGAAAACAGGCGTTGCTGCTGGCTAGCCACGATACGAGGATTGACGCGTGTGTGGCCTTTGCTGCGCCCACGGATTTGCTGTCTGGTTTGGATAGCGAACTGAAAGCGATTGCGGCTCACATGCCGCGGGACTTTGTCAAGTTCATTCGTCGAGCATCACCTAGTACGCATGCCAGCAATATTGAATGTCCGGTGCTGATGTTCCATAGTTCAAATGATCAAATTGTCAGCTCAAGTCACTCGACAGATTTCGCCGACCGGCTCAAAGAGCTGGGGAAGTCCGGAGAGGCCAGGCTTGTCGACGGAATTGACCACTACAGTATTGCGGACGCGACCCGCAGGGACGCAATTGAGTGGCTCAAATCGAATCCCAAGTATGGGGCCCCGGAAGGCGACTCCTTGACGGCAGCGGCTCCCTCGCTGGTGGAGGTCGATGAGTCGTTCAAAGCCATTCGCCGCGCAGCGTCGCAGGGATTTGTCGAAACATACCGCCTACCCAACACAACCTTTTGCTCCGCCTTTGATACGCATTCAGGACATTTGGCCATCGGTCACGACACGTACGGATTCCTGGTGTTCGATGTCAACCAGAGGTCTGATAGTATCGAACCGTTGGCGGAATTGGCCGTCGACGGTTTGCCAGCCAACGCGTGCTTTAAGACATTCGGTCGAGAAAAGTGGCTCTGTTGTAGTGGCTTGCAAAGCCAAACGGTGACCGTGTTTAGTGGTGTTGATTACGGGCAACGGACCGAAATACCTCCACCAGCCGATCTCGCCCCAGGAGTTTCGGTGGCTTACTTGGCGGTCAGTGAGAGTTCTGATGATCCACACCTGTACGTTAGTTGGAGATCAAATCATGGATCCGCAAAAGAACTGCCGACGCTGGTTAGTCGCATCAACTTGTCGCTGCTCACACAATCCCAGACGCAAGCGGTAGATCTTGATCTGAGTCGCGTACCACTGCCAACATACCGAAAACAGTTTGGCTGGTTGCCAAAGCAGATGCCGCCGGCCACAGATGAAAGTGAGTCGACGAATATCACCAAAAACGAGCGTCAATTGCGTGAACACGTCGACTACTTGCAGATTCTGCTTTCGCTGCGAGGTGATCTAAGCCGGGCACCTTTGCTACGCAGCATCGGGACATCGACTGCCTTGGATCCAACGGAGCTGGTGAATCTCCAGCAGCCGAACTCAGACAATTTCGATCGTTGTTTGTTACGCGATCAGAATCTGACATTGCGCCTGCTGCACGACAGTCTGCGGGTTGTTTCACCGGAGAACCAAGCGGTAGTTGCTGAGGCAAAAACGCCAGAATGGGAACGAACAGCTCCCACGCAAGACGATGCCAGGATTCGAGTCTTGTTCCGCGAACGCCGACCGGCATCGCATACCCGGTTCTTTAACGCCCATGTAGATTCCGAACGCCAGCAAGCATTGGTGGTGACGGATCGGACGCTCCGCGTGTTGCACTTGGAAGAGTTCAGTCCGAGTAGCTTGTATCCCGAGGTTGGATGGGATATTCCACTGTTTGTCGATGCGGATGAACCGTTGAAATTTCAAATCGGCAGTCAGGTTACGGCAGCCACACTCCGCACCGCGAATCGGCGTAGCCGCCAAGTTCAAGGAAGCTTGCGAGAAGGTATTGCCCAATTTCGGATGGACGAAGCGGCACCGGGAGCTTGTACGTTTGAATTCCAACTAGCTGGTGGCAAGAGACTGCGTTGGGCTGCGGAAATCGAGTTTCGAAATCAAGAAATCGCCCAGCTGCCATTCCATGCAACTGGCATGGTGGCGGACTCCGCGACCGGCCGCGCATTGGTGTGGGGCAAAGTTGCTGAATCTCCAGACAGTGGCTTGGCGTGGATTGACCTTGCCAAGAGAGAAGTGATCGCACACAAGGTTTTCACGCTCGAGAGCGTACTTTGCGCCGCGCTGAATGAAGATTCTGCATTTGTGGTGCATGGCGCCGAGGGTGCCGGCCCAACTCTCAGCCGGGTGACCCTACCCGACTTTATACGCTTGGAGAACTGTTCACTCCAGATTGCTCCCAAGTCGATAGAGATTCTGAGGAACAAATTTCTCGTTGCCAAATGTGATACTCCCTATTTTGCGTCACAACGGTACGGGCTGCCGGATCTCAAGCCGCTAATCCCGGAAGTTTTGACCTACCACCGGGCGCCTGCGGACGGCGCACACCCAGATGGACTGGTGTGGCAAGGAATGTTGTGGGGCGGAGAGCCAGTAACGCGACGTATGCTCGTGGATTTTCCAAGTTTGCTTTCGCCAGCGGGGCCACAACCAGCAGTGCGACGATCTGCAAGGTCGCAGGCAAGCCGACGAGCCGAATTCCGAGGCACTGCATATGAGTTGCGCTTCGATCGCGACTACCTGTTCCGTCTGTATGCTCAGAGGGCGTCGATGCGCTGCGACCAGCCCTTGGACGAAAGTCGCGCACCCAGCTTGATAGCTTGGCCGCCGGCTGACAGTGTGGCCAGTCCGGTACTTGCTTCTGGCGAAGATGCTCGTTTGTCGCGGAATCAAGTTCATCCATTGAAGATCGTCGTCCTTGGCCAAGAACCTCATTTGCTTTGTGGCCTGGGAACTCAGCTGCATATGCACCCCGTGGCTGCCCTGTTCAAGAGTGAGACACCGTCCAGCTCACTTGCCATTGAGTCGATCCAACCAGCGTTCTTCCTATCGCCGCGAAAGTCGTCAGTCAACTATCAGATCCATGGAGCCCAGCAAAGTCTGTTACGGGTCACTTTTGGATCCACTCTCTTGGCTGCAGACACGTCAGACGACGGCCAATTCCAAATAGACTTGAGTGACGGATTGGACGGCGTGCTGAAGAATGTGATGCGTGAGGTAAGGCAAGAGGCCGGCACGGATGCTTCTCTTGGGGACTTGCGTCGATGGCTCAACAGTAAAATAGAAGAGTGAAATCCGCTGGTCAGGTCGATTGTTGGGCGACCGTTAGACGGCTTTCCTGTGCATGTCATGGCTGAGGTGGTCGCAAGAGCGGACAACGGAGAGGCGAAGTCTCTCAAACACACCTATCTGATCGAAGTACCAGTCGCGCGGCTGTTGAAAGAGTGACGTCGATCGCTGCAGTGAATGGCCTCCAAGGTCAGTCGTCGGATTTGCGGCCGAGCCAGATTATTGAAGCTCGCTACTGAGAATTACGTTTGATGGGTTGTTCTCGCCGAGATGGACAATCACCGTCACCGATATATGTGTTTGTTTCCGCGTAGGACCTAGTCGCCCACCGCAGCCAGCAACTCGGCCCGTCGCTCGAGCAATTCTGGACTAGCTCGGCGCAGCTTCTTCAAGCTGGCTTTGGCCGCTCGAGGGTCATTGAGAAAATTCATTTGAATGCGCGCGATTTGCAGCAACGCTGGGTTGGCGACTTCCGGGGGTCTGCGGGTCAGTTCTTGCAGAGTGGCGACTGAGCCCTCCCAGTCATGAGCTCGCGCACGCAAACGGGCGACGGCAGAGATGGTCTCCTGAGACAGCGCCTTTAACTTTCGCTTGGAACGCAGTTTGCCATAGATGCCGTTTGCAGCATCCAGGCTGTTCGTCTCGATCGCTCCCCACAAGGCGCGAACCAAAACCCGCAGTTCATCTGGTTCGGCCTGAATGGTGGGAACTTCTGACGGTTGCGTCTGGCCCATGGCAGCAGCGACGTAATCATGGGGCTCTCCTTCCAAGGGAGTCCCCAGTGGCTGGTCGAGCACATACTTGGAAAATACGTCTTGTCCATGGGGATCAATGGCCCTCGCAAACAGCAACGCCACGCCAATCGGCGCGCCGATGGTTAGGCCAATGACGTGCAGTATTTCGGACGACAAGCGGAAGCCCGTCAATGATGTCAGAGCGATTCCAAATATTTGCAGTAAGAAATACAGTCCCACAAATACCAGCATGGGCATATGGAAATGCAGGGGCGGCAGCAGCATCACACACTCAACTTCGCTTTCTGGCGTCCACAACAACGCCATGGCCATTAGGCCAAAGATGACACCAGAGGCCCCCAGCGCGCCTCCTTCGCCGGACAGCCACAACATCGGCAGCTGCAGCACCAAGCCATTGAGCACGGCAATCACTAGATAGACGACAAGAAACTTGGGTGAACCAAGCTTGCCCTCGACGATCATTCCAAACGTCCACAGAAAGAACATGTTGCCCACTAAGTGAGTCACATTCAGGTGCATGAACGCGTGGGTTAGCCACTGCACGGGGTGAATGGCTTCGAAGCTCAGCACCCAGCGAGCATCCGGCTCAACATTTTCCCAACCACCCGTGTTGAAGAACGCCAGCACGTTGACGGCGATCAAGCCGAGCGTAACGTACGGAAAAGTCTTGAGTGGAACGTCACTATCAACTGGAATAAACATGGGCGTGGCCGGAGACTGCGGCAGCAGTGAGTGTCTAGAAGAGCGACGAGCCTGAGCTCGTCGCTAGCTCGATGAACATCCAACGGCCATCGTGACACGATCGGGCTGTATGGCGAGTCCCCGGTTCTCGATATCGTCCTACCGAATGAACTCGCGCGTAAAGTACCTATCTGGCAAGTGTCAGCCGTGTGTCAGCAACTTGAGAGATTGGAACCAATCAGGGCGAAGTTCTCAGATCAAATGGTCGGCCCAGGGGCCTGTGATGGCAAACGTGACCCCGGGTTTTTGCAGATTCGCAAACAACCACTTTCCGTCCGCGGAAAAAGTCGCACCCGCCCATTCGCTGCCGCGAAAGTCGCCGGTGTGTCCATGCGCGCCATTGAGCACCATGTTGTTGGATGCCAAAGCGAATAGCTTGCCGGAGGTCGTCAAGACGTGCATTCGTTGCGGAATGCGATCACCGTCTTCGCAGAGCAGGATGCCGCCGCGAGGACTGACCGTCATGTTGTCTGGCATGTCTAGAATGTCGGACCCCGGAGATTCAAACAGCAGTTTGAGTTGTTCTTCCGCTGGGTCATATTGCCAAACCTGGCCGGATTGAGCATCGCCGCCGCTGGTCGCTGTGACGAAAACTCGTCCATCGTGCATGGCGCATCCCTCCAACCGCGCGAACGTCAAACCGCCGCGCTGTTTGCCCTGGCGGTAGACGCCGGAGCCATCGTTGGTCCCCGGAGAATGGGCGCGAAGTCGATCCGGTACTTCGACCCAATGCACGTCCAAGATCTGATTGCGCTGCATTTGACGACGGCAATCGGGCGTGGACTTGGCGGCCAACATCTCAAACCGCCCTCCGGCTGCCAAGTCGGTCGGTTGATCGGGAGTCAGCCGATACAGCCCGGCCGTGGTCGCATCTTCCGTCAAATACACGGCGCCTGAATCTTGGTCGACGGCCAGCGCCTCATGAGAAAACCGACCCAGTGATTTGATCGGTTGTGGATCGGTTACGCCATCGACAGGAACGTCAAAGACAAAGCCGTGTTCTTTTTCAAACCGTCTGCCATTCTCTTGCACTTCACCAGGGCCGGCTACTGTCTCCTCGCAACTGAGCCACGAGTTCCACGGAGTCACGCCGCCGGCACAATTCTTGACCGTGCCGGATAGCGAGGCTTTGGCAGAAACGAATTGCTGTTTCTTCCTGTCAAAGACCAGATTGGTGCAGCCACCGCTTCCAGCGTTGTCGTAAGCTCGGTCTTGCTGAAACGCTTGCCCGGGTTCGCTCAGCTCGTGATTGCGGCAGAGGACGATTTCATCTTCGGTTTCATGGATGACAGCCATGCCATCGTGTTCCGGTGGTGTGGGACTTCCGTCGCTGAGTGGATCGCCAGTCCAACCAAAGGAGCAATACTCGAATCCTTCCGGCAACTGGAGCAACGGTAGTCCCGTGCTGCGATCCAGTGTCGGCTGTAGCGGCCCAAAACCGGCGGTGGTTTCTGTTGTCTGAGCCACGGCCAGACGCGCCGTCAGTTCTGTGAAGGCAGCACCAATGGCGGCACCGCGCACTCCATGGGCTACTTGTCGTAGAAAATTCCGGCGAGTGTTTTCTGACATCTTGCTAGATTCCTAAGTGGCTAGAGTTGTTACAAAAAGGCTGCTTGTGCGAGCGCGACAGCTATATCGCTGCCAACCATCCTGGAGGTGGTTCCTGAGATACTCGAAAACCGGTCTTGCGAAAAAACGTTCTTGAAAAAATGGACAGTTGGTCTAGTTCTTACCTGGTACTGCGACATCGTTGGGCGATGACGGCGAGTTACTCAGAAACGCGATTTCGGGTAGCTCGACATGTTGGCTCCATTGCTGAACCGGGATATCCCAGGGTGGATCGCGCAGTGGTTCTGACAGTTTGGGCACCCAAGGACGATTAAAGTAGATTCCGCGTGGCACAGAGGCCAAGTCTTGATTGGGATCGATCATCAACTGCGGCTTGCGCCCATTCAACGACGCCAGCGCAAACGCGTAGACCGCCGGTCGCCTCCCCGTATCCGACTCAAATTTGTCGGCAATGTAGTGGGCAAGATGCAAGATCATCTCCGGGTCACGAGGGAACTTCTCGGCTTGCTCAGGCGCCAAGAACTGGGTGTGTTGCACGTTGACCACACGCCCGTTTTGAGGATCTTGTAACGCGTATCCGAGCCCCACCTCTTTGCCGCGCAACATCATTCTCCATGCAAACTGATGTCCTCTTTCATTCCAGCTTGCATTGCCGTCGTACAAGCGATGCCGGAATGGCCAGGTAACTTGAAAGGCCAAATAAGCACCGATGGCTACGCAAGTCAGACTTCGCTTGAGTGTCCAATTCCAAGCATTGTGATTGGCAACCGATAGTGGCTGGAACTCGCGGCCTTGCATGATCCGCCGCGGCCAATCGGGAGCAAAGAACAAAGTGGTGGCGGCGATCATAAACCAAGGGAAAACATGAATCTGAAACAGCAGCGAATTAGATATATGAAACACAAGGCAACACACATACGCGCCCACCCGTAGCCTGCGGATTAGCAGCGCTGGCACCACCAACAGATCGAACAGCATCCCGGACCAGCTGAGTATCCAGCCCATGGGTGCCCAGGCCAACCAGCTGCCCAGCACCGGCCAATCCGCTTGCGCCGCCAACATGATGCTCATCGGTTGCCCCAACAGCCAGTCCGCGGTCAGCTTGGCGAAGCCTCCATACAAATAGGGCATTCCAGTGTGGAATAGCAGCACCCACAGTGTCCATGCCGGCACCGTTTGCGAGACGAGGGCTCCGCGCCGCAGCGCATCCACCGAGGCCAAGCGATTCAACGGCAGCCAAGGAAGCCACCAAGTGAATAGCGCGATTAGATAGTAGTGGTTTTGGTAGTTGGTGCGTTCCAACAGAAAGAAATAGGTGAACGCAATCGCAAACAGCAGACTGGAGACGCGATAGAACAAACCCGCGGAGATGCATAGCGCCAGGACGACTAGCGCTAAGAAATGGAAGTACATTCCGTTGCCAGGCCACGGTTGCAACCATTCCAAACCGTAGTAGCTGAAGTGAAACGCTGGCTGGACGTAAAGCGTCGTGACCCTCCCCGAAGCCAGGTAGTCCCACGCCCAGCCCGCCATGATGGCACCGAATAGAATCCGGAATAGCACCACGCTGGCCGCGTCAACAGGTTGGACCGCGCGGTCCAAAACCGTTCGGATGGTGAGCGGCTCGGAAGGTCTGCGACCGTCACTAGCTGACTTGGCTTGCATGCTGTCGATTTCTGACCGGATACCCAACTGCGCCGCGACGGGTTAGAGGCCTATCGCACGTGGTTTTTGGACGATGCCTAGTTCGACTAGGCACCATTAGCTAGTGTCCAACAAATACCAACACGAAGCGCGGGCGAGTGTGGTTCGACGCAACTGGTTCACTCGCTTGCTCTTCGTGTTGGTCAACACTCGAAAGTGGCGCTTTTCAGCTAGTCTTCGTCCTCATCTTCATCCTGGTCTGGGTCATCTATTCCGCTCGACCCGCGACCCTTCTTTTTAGGAAGCACCAGTTCAAAGTCGTTGGTACCGTCAGCGGTAATATCGACTTCCATCAGAGTGAACTCCGCGTTCGTCGAGCAGTTGCAGGTCCATCCCGATCTTTCCGGTGCGCCCACTCGGACCCGGTGCTTGCCCACGACAGCGCCATCTTCGTCGCCGTAGGTCGAGATCGTGAACTTGCCTTCGGCGTCGGTGATAGCTACGCCTTGTTTGCCAACCATAGCGGATTGGCCCGTTTGCAATGGTTCGAAGAATACGAGTGCGTACTCGACTGGCGAACCTTCGCACAACACAGTACCCGTCGTCGCGGCAGTAGGAAATTTCTCGATGCCGCCGCAGCCGGCAAGCAACAATGTGCACAACGTCACCGCCGTACCTGATCGCACTGACAAAAACCTCATGAGGCAGTCTCCTCGAAGTAAGTTGGATGCTCAGAAAAAAGGTGTTACCAGCGGCGATTGAGACGCTGGTAACGAACCCAGGGATGTAAAAGGAAAGCTATTCCCATTCACCCAGAACTTGACCATCGCGGATGTCGTGCAAATTGCAGTACGTATTGATTTCGATGTTTTCGCTCAAGAAGTGAACCGAGCCGTCAACAAAGCAGAACTGGGCACCACCGACGTGATAGCTAAATGCGCAGTCGTCGCCAATGGATTCAAACATGTTGTTGGGATTCGTTCGGGCATTGATGGGACGTAGGGTGCGACCATTAGTTCGAATCGACTCGTCGTCGCCAGGGGCTCCCAGCCAAATCGGCCAATCCTGCACCAGGCCCGGGTTGGTAGGCGTCGCACTACCACCCCATCTGACTGCCGTTGAACCTGTCACGTAAACCGATTCGCAAACCGCCAACGTATTGGACGTACCATCAGTCACCGCGGCAATCCTGCGGCCGCCTTCTCGGGTTTCATTGTACTTGTGCATTAGTCCATGATCGCCATTGCAGCTGCCGCCCGCGGTTTTGTAGCTGGACGTTGCATATCCGATGGCCTGATCGCGTCCCACTGCCGTGGTCACCGTCGCGCCAGGGATGGCAAATTCTTCAGGTACGCGCTGTGGCATCGCCGATGACGGGCACAGATAAGATGGAATGATTTGTTCACCGCCGGGGATGGGATTGCCACGTCCTGCAGCATCCGCATAGATCTCCAACGCGCCGTAGGTGCCGTACGGCAATCGTGCACCACCCGGCAATTGAATGTTCTGCAATTGGTTGTACAGGTTGCTCTGCTCGATAAACGGGAGAATTGCCGCTTGCCAGCCAAAACCGTCATCGTCGTAGCGTGAACTACCGCATTCCGGTCCAGTACAATTTTGCCGCTCGGGGTGACTCATGATCGCCAGCGGAAATCGCTTGTAGGTGCTCTCATAGTTCAGCAGGGCTAGGCCCATCTGTTTGAGGTTGTTTTGGCACTGCATGCGTCGCGCAGCTTCGCGAGCTGCTTGAACGGCAGGTAGCAACAACCCAACCAGGATTCCAATAATGGCAATGACAACCAGCAGCTCAACGAGGGTGAAAGCTGGCCGGCAAGTTCTTGAACGACTCACAATTCAACTCCGGGGGGTAAGGGGACGCCAATGAACGAATGACCCGCATAATCTTATCGCTATCAATGTTTCTTGTCGCGCGACAACGGGCTGGCGATGGTTAGGATCGAGTTAAGATTACGCTTCAAGTTGGCGCTGTAACGGTGAGTCTGCCGAGGACCAGATGAACGCGCGAAAATTGTGTATTGAAGCCCGTTAACGGGGGTGAACTCAGCCCTGGCGTCGAAGTTGCCCAGTCTCCCAATTTTCACTGGCTGGTAAGACGCCCTAGCGGCGGATTGGTGGTAAATGCTCGCGCCTAGACGTCGGCGTTCACGGGGTGTCATTTTGCTCGCAAGAGCGATAGCCCTCCGACAGACCAAGAAAAGCCGTCCAGCTCCGTCGTCTGCGCAGACGATGCAACATATTGCAAACAGGCAGGTTTGGTGGGCGAGGTTACTGGGTCGGCCTCTTTGAATCGTTCACATACAGCTGGAAGTCATCCAGCATGCCGCTCCGACGAAATGAAACACGCAGTATCGTTTTGCGGTGTGCAAATCCAGACGCAGCAAATTTGCCGACACGGCGTCCGTCGATCGATACGGTCAATTCGTCTTTGTGCGTCGTGATCGTCACCATATGCCATTGCGCGATTTCAATTGGGGCTTCAAAAGTCTTGCTCGCATCGGCAATACGCTGCCTATCCGCCTTCGTCAGCGTGCCATTCTTGCGCCGCCCATAGATTTCCGGATCGAAACTGCCATGGAGCATGTCGCTCACTTTGACGCTGCCACGTTTCATCAAAACGTTCATGACATGACCGGCATGAACGTCCTTCAGATGGGAATCCGCAATGACCAACCCAATTTGATCGTCGTCATGGGGCAAGAGAAAGCGAAACTGCACAGTGCCGCTTCGAAAGTCGCAAGGGCGAATGACCAGCACGTCCGAGCGTTCGCCATTGGCGGGAGTTACGACCAGGTGCCCGTCTCGCAAATCAGTTTGCTTCTGTCCTTTCGACCAGGGTTTGTCGCCATTGGTCGTCCAGCCATTGCCAACTTCGTCTTTGATTTCCTGCGATTCATCTCGCTCAAACGCGTCTTCGAATACCAGACGCCCTGACGGCGGACTGTCGTTGATACTTGGAGAAACCGGCGCGACGAGCGTCCAACAGGATAAAAGCACCGAGGTTAAAGAGTGGTTCATGATCGACTCTGAACGAGAGATAGTGGTTGAGAATGGTTAAAGCAATGCACAAACTCCTTCGCGGACCTTCATCGTCCGTGTTGACGTTACCGTTGCGGCAGATGTTGCAAATTCACTGGGTCTCGGGGAACGCCTTGCTGGATTTGCGTGGAGAGCGCTGGGTTGTTTGAGGCGCATTCTCCGCCGGCAAGAATGCGGCCAAATGCTGCTTGACCTGGGCCAGCGAAGCGTCGGAGGTCAAATTGTGGCGTTCGGAGGGATCCCGCCGATGATCGTAAAGTTCCTCGCTATCGTCGGCGTAGCGGATGTACCGCCAGTGTTGTGAGCGTACAGAGTGATTCTTGAATTCGTAGGTGGTCACCACGCCACGATCCGATTCGATGGTTGGGTCGTTCAGCCAAATCCTTAAGTCCACTCCCTCCAAATGAGCTGGCGCGGGCAGGTCACACAGACCGCACAACGTCGGATAGATGTCCAGTAGACTAACGGGCGCATCGCAACGGCTACCGGCTGCCGAACTTGTGTCCTCCCACGCCCTAGCACGCGGTACCGCGCGCGAAGATCTGGGCTTTCTAGGATCGACGACTATCAACGGCACATGAGTAGCCTGTTCCCAGAGGACCCGTTTCTCCCAGTGCCCCTTGTGGCCGAGGTGGTAGCCATGGTCCGACCACAGCATGACGATTGTATTGTCTGCCCACGGACCGCTGTCTAGCGCTTGCAGTAGGCGGCCAACCATCGCGTCGGCGAAACTGACGGATGCCAAGTAGGCTTGTGTGGCAGCGTCCCATTTGTCGTTCTCAACGAGCCAAGCGTGCCAAGACCGCTTGGTCATATTCACGCCCGTGTCCGGAACGTCCGACAAATCACGGAGCGGATCTTCGGGCAGCAAGATCCCGCCGATTGGATACTGATCAAACCACTCTTGGGGCGTGTACCAAGGAATGTGTGGCCGATAGATGCCCACGCTGAGAAACACAGGCCGATCGTGCTGCTGTGCTAGCTGCTGTTCAGCCCAGCTGACGACTTTCCCGTCGCCCATTTCGTTATCGGTGATATCCAACGCTTGCCAATCGAAGCGGCCGCCGTAAAAACGGTTGGATCCGTTGACGGCATGTTGAGGCGGTACAAATTCATCGGCTAATTGCCTTTCCTTCGACGGAAAGTACTCGTGCCATGGACGAGGATCAAAATAGCCCTCCAGCATTGGTTTCGACAAATTGGCGGCATGGTAGAGCTTGCCGCCTCCCAAGACCAGGTAGCCATGATCGCGGAAGTGCTGGGGCAGAGTTGCCACCGACTGGAGATACTCGTTGTCGCGCCAGTCGTCTTTGTTGATGTAAACTCCACTGGTCGCTGGCGAAACTCCAGTTAGCACGCTGACGCGGGAAGGATTGCACACTGGCGCCGCGCAATGGGCATTGGTAAACAGCGTGCCGCGACGAGCCAGATGTTCCAGGTGAGGTGTGATTGCTTGAACTTGCGGGTTGAGTTGAAGTGCGTAGTCATTCAGGTCGTCAATGGCGATGAACAGCACGTTTGGAGCGGGGTGTGTGGGCGGATCGGCGACTGAGGTCGTCCGGCCGCCGGCAAGAACCAGTGAAGCAACGAGCCAGCGGGCGAGCCAAGCACCAAACGCTGCACTGGTTAGTGTTCCTGGACTTCGCGCAGTCCTCGAAGCCTGTGCCTCGATGTCGAGTTCCTCGGGCGCAAGCAGCAAACTAGTCTTGCAAGGTGAACTCATACAGTTCCTCCCCTTCATCGTTGTAATGGACAAGCGTCAAAGCTTGCCCCGCGCGAACGTGCAAGAATCCACCACTGGGTTGCGGGGAAGTGAACAGTTGACGAACTTTGCCCTCAGGGTCGCTGCTAGACTCCGTGCCAGGAGCGACTCCTAGCCGCGAGTTTTCATCGTTCAGAGCTCCACATGCGAATTCGTTGATGCCTGATGGGTGAACACTATGGTATTGCCAGTGGCGATCACCGCAGATCAGGACGAGATTCTCCACTTGATGCTCCGCAACCCAGTCAAAGAACGCATCCGCTTCGTGGCGAAAGCCCTTCAAATTGGCGTGGTTGTCGGTCTTATAGCCGTCGTCAGGACCGACCATCGGGGTCGGATTGATCATCAACTTCCAGCGGGCGTCACTAGCGGCCAAGGACGTCTTGAGCCAAGCCCGTTGCTGATCTCCCCACATTGTCTTTTGGGGACCGTCCGGCGACTTGTTCGGACTTCGATGGTCTCGGCCTTCGGTCAACCAGATTTGCAGATGTTTGCTGACTCTGAACGTGCGGTAGTTTGGAGATTTCTCGTCACCGGCTCTCGCGATTGGCAGCTGCTCGCGGAACATATCAATGCCCGTTTGCGGAAGTGGGGTGCGCGTGGTTTCATTGTCCGAGTCGTTGTACCTGAAGTCGTGGTCATCTTTGGACCAGTAAGTCGGTACAGTGCGAAAGAACTCGATCATACGAGGAAAACGAAACTGCTCTTGCCAGCACTTTCGCAGTTCAGGAACGGTGCGGGCAACGCGAAAGGGATTGTCGTAGTAGACAATGTCGCCCGTGCCTACAAAGAATGAAGGCTGCAATCGACGCATGGCTGCAAACGCTGGGAAGCCCAGACGTTTGTCTTGTTCAGTAGCCG
>JANQOL010000587.1 GCA_028289675.1 Pirellulaceae bacterium | reverse complement strand
TCGTCGGTCGATCCGCTGGATTCAGCTGTGTCTTCCGGGGCGCTGGGGTGAGCAAAAGGCAACAGTGTTTCAACCACGGCCTCTTGCTTCGATGCGCTTATGAAGCGTGTGTAAGCGACGTCCAGGCGGTCGATGCGGCCCGCAGTGAACTCATCCATGAGCCGATCGGCAATGACGGCGACGGCTTCGAACGCCGGTTGATCTTCAAACTCGGTGAAAGTTTGGTCGATCTTGACGTCGCGGAACTTCATGGCCGCGACGCCGCGTTTGCCGCTGATTTCGAACTTGAAATCACTCATCTCGGCCAACTCGTCACGCCGCGAGAGAGCGGCGCGAATCACGGCACCGTTGTAACCGCCGCACAGTCCACGGTTGCTGGTCAGCATCAAAATGGTGGACGCGTTGACGTCGGCCCGTTCTGCCAGCAGCGGATGGGAAACTTCAAGCCCCGCGCTGGCCAGATCGCGAACGATCTTGGTAATCCGCTCGGTATAGTCGTTGGCGGCAGCCGCGCGATCCATTGCCTTCTTGAACCGCGCCGTCGCAATCAACTCCATGGTGCGAGTGATCTTGCGAATATTGCGGATCGACTTGCGACGTTTGTCCAGTTCTCGGATGTTTGCCATGTGTGCCCTTCAGCCTATTGGTCGAGACAGCTCTCACCAACGTTAACTTGGCTTGTAACCCTTTTTGAACTCTTCGATGGCCGCCTTAATGCCTTGTTCGACCTCGTCGTTAATCTCGCCGGCTTCGGTCAGCTTTTGCAGAACCTCGGGCTTACGATCACGGAGGAACTCCAGCATCTTCGACTCGAAATTGGAGACGTCGTTGATTTCGACATCGTCCATCATGCCATTGGAGGCTGCGTAGATACTGACGACTTGCTCGCTCACGCTCATCGGCTGGTACTGGGGCTGCTTGAGCAGTTCCACCATCCGGTAGCCGCGGTCCAAGCGGGCTTGGGTGGCTGGATCCAAGTCCGTGCCCAATTGGGCGAAGGCCTCCAGCTCGCGGAACGAAGCCAAGTCCAACCGTAGGCCTCCGGCGACTTTCTTCATGGCCTTGATCTGGGCGGCACCACCCACTCGGGATACCGAGATGCCGGCGTTCATGGCGGGACGGACGCCTTTGAAGAACAGGTCCGGTTGCAAGTAGATCTGACCGTCGGTGATGGAGATCACGTTGGTCGGAATGTACGCGGACACTTCGCCTTCCTGGGTCTCGATGATGGGCAGGCTGGTCAAAGAGCCTCCACCCAGTTCGTCGGACAGTTTCGCCGAGCGTTCGAGCAACCGGCTGTGGCAATAGAACACGTCACCGGGAAAAGCTTCGCGTCCGGGTGGGCGACGCATCAACAACGATAGCTGCCGGTAGGCGACCGCTTGTTTGCTCAAGTCGTCGTAGACGATCAGGGCATGTTGGCCGTTGAACATGAAATGCTCGGCCATGGCTGTCCCTGAGTAGGGTGCCATGTATTGCAGCGGAGCCGGTGTACTGGCACCCGCCACGATGACCGTGGTGTAGTCCATCGCGCCGTACTTCCGCAAGGCTTCGACGACCAGGGCCACCGAGGAGTCTTTCTGACCGACGGCCACGTAAAAGCACTTAACGCCCGTGTCCTTTTGATTCAGGATCGTGTCGATGGCTACCGCGGTTTTTCCGGTCTTGCGGTCGCCGATGATCAACTCGCGTTGCCCTCGACCGATGGGCGTCATGGCGTCGATGGCCTTGATGCCGGTCTGCATGGGTTCGTGCACCGGTTGCCGTTCAGCGACTCCCGCGGCGATGACTTCGACCGGACGTTGCTCGGTTGACTCGACCGGGCCGCGACCATCCAGGGGATTGCCCAGTGGGTCCAGCACGCGGCCGACGACCCCATCGCCGACCGGCACGCTCAGCAGCTTGCCAAGCGCCTTGACTTCGTCACCTTCGTTGATGGTCAGGTAGTCACCCAAGATGATGATTCCGACCGAGTTTTCTTCCAAATTGAAAGCCAGGCCGATCACACCACTGGGGAACTGGACCATCTCTCCGGCCATAACGCCCGACAGACCGTAGACCCGCGCGATACCGTCGCTAACTTCCAGGACGGTGCCGACTTCGCGGACGTCCATTTGACTCTCGAACGTCTCGATTTCTTTCTGAATCACCGAGGCGATTTCGTCCGAGTTGAACTTCATGACCTACCCCGAAACTGCTTTGCTGTGGATGGAATGAATGTAAGTGGTTTAGGAGGACATCAACGACTCGTATTGATCGCGGATCGCGGCTTGCACCCCGTCCGTGATCGCTCCGCGAATCGAGTCCAGTCGGCCTAGTACGCTACCGTCGATCACCTGATCACCGATGCGTAGCATAATGCCTCCGAGCAGCGACTCGTCTACCTTTTCTACGAGCACTGCGTCCGTGCCGTAGGCCTGCTTGAGTGCGCCCGAGATTTCCGTCTTTTGGCCATCGGTCAACGGTTTCGCAGAGGAAACGATGACTCGCTGCCGTCCGAGCTGCACTTCCCGCATTTCGGTGGCGGTCACTTGGATAGCACGCAAGGCGCCGATCCGATCGCGACGGCACAGGACTTTCAAGAAGTTCAGCAGCCGATCGTCGATGCGACCCCGAAAGATCCGGTCGAGCATGCCCTCTTTCTGGTCTTGCGCGATTCGCGGGGAGGCCAACGCCGACTCCAGGCCGGGATGTTGGTCCAAGCATTCGGAGACCACGGCCTCCAGCTCCGCGACAATTTTGTCGACGGACTCGCCGCCGCAGCCAAGTAGAGCCTTGGCATACAGGGCCCCGACCTGCTGCTGATCGCTATCGAGTGCGGTTTGGTGTTGAGCTTCGGCTTCCATGGTTGGCTTGACTAGTTCTGACTGGGCAACTTGGAAAGCATGTCTTGTATCAAACTCTGATGGTCTTCGGCCTTGACCTCACGTCCAACCACCCGCTTAGCCAATGTCATGGCGACTTCGGACGACTGGTTGGCCAAGTCGTTCAAGGCCACGCGTTTGGCCGATTCGATATCGGCCAGCGAGCGATCCTTGGCGCGGGCGGCCTCTTCTTGCGCGGCGGCAATCAACTTCTGGCTCGTTGCCTCGGCGTCTTTGCGGGCGTCGGCCAAGATCTGCTGCGCTTCTTGGTTGGCCTGAGACAACTTGGCCTCGTATTCGGCCAGCTTGGCTTCGGCCTCCGCGGACGCGCGGTCGGCGTTGGCGATGTTGTCCGCGATGCCCTGCTCCCGCTTTTCCAAACCCTCGATGATGGGCTTCCAAGCCGTCGAAGCTAATCCGAACAGCAACAGCAGAAACACAATGGCACTAAAGAATGCCATGTCGGAGCGGAAGTCGACCAGTTCCCAGCTGGGTGGCGAGATGTTGCTGCTGGTCGGATCATTTTCATGTTCGCCCGCAGCGTGCCCGCCATCGCCGTGATCACCGTCCGAGTGACTCCCTTCATCGTGGTCGTCGTCGGCATGCGCGTCATCGGTCGATCCGAGGGCTGGCTCAGACGATATCTCCGCCTGGGACTCGTTGTCCTGACCGTGGGCCACACCGCTCCAACCCATGAGCCACATGGCCAGGGCGGCGACAGCAAGCGAATTCAATGTCGAGGTTTTCATAAGGTCCAACGTCTCCAGGCAATACCGCGGTTGCAACAGCCAGTCCTCACGGCCCGAGGGCGGCGGAGGATTAGGTCCGGCGGAGGATTAACTGCAGACAAATACCGCATAGAACGCCAAACCTTCGATCAGAGCTGCGGCAATGATCATCAGCGTTTGGATCGTTCCCGAAGACTCCGGTTGCCGGGCGACCGATTCCACGGCCCCCTTGGCCAACAGGCCGATGCCAATGCCGGCTCCAATCACGGCCAGACCAGCACCTACTTGGGGAGCCACGCCACCGCCACCGCCTTGTGCAGCTGCTGGGGCCGTCATAACCAAGAACAGTCCTAGCGTCCAAAATGCTGTGCGAACGGCTTTAATCACTGAAAGTTCTCCTCAAAGGATCTGAAGGTTAATTGTCTGTTGTAAGTACGATTGAATTGAGAGGTGGGCTCGGCAACGAGGCCATTTGTGTGGGGTGGCGAGCTGTCGCAGTAGGAATGCCGTTTCTCTAGTGGTGATGAGTCGCGCTGCCAATGAACAGGGAGGCGAGCAGCGTGAAGACATAGGCTTGTAGGAACGCAACAAACAGCTCCAAGAAGCTCAAGATGGTGGTGCCCAAAATGGCGACCACCGACAAGGCAGTCCAGGAACCAGCGCTCATCGACGCGGCCTGAGCACTGAACGCCAGACCCATGATGCCTAACAGCACCAGGTGGCCGGCGGCCATGTTCAGCAACAAACGCACGGCCAAGATGACGTGTTTAATGAACAGCGATGCGAACTCAATAATCCACACCATGGGCACAATCACGACCGCCATGTACAGCGGTAGCCCCAGGTCGGGACACAGGTTCTTCAAGTAGCCGACGACGCCAAATTCTTGGACGCCCAAGTAGGTGCCAACCACGAAGATGACGAAAGCCAATACGGCCGTTACCGCCAATGAGGCTGTGGGTGATCCAACCCAAGGCAGCATGCCCATCAGGTTGCAACCTAGGATGAAAAAGAAGATCGTCCAAAACAACGGCATGAACTTCTTCGACTCATGCGGCTCGATACCCTTCTCAACCACGTCCGTCTTGATGAACGTGACGAAGCTCTCCAAGAGATTCCACACTTTGCCCTTCGGGGCTTCTCCGGTGGAAATCTTGCCGGCTAGCCAGCGGAAAGTGGCGAACATGATCAGGGCCACGGCAACTTCGATAATCATGTATCGCGAGATGCCAAAGCCACTTTGTGTCTCATATGCGTTCCGCAGAGTCGCGAAAGGCTGGGGAATGAACACTTTGCCCGACAGATGATGATTGAACTCCTGCATCTTCTCTTCGGACCAACTGCCACGCGGACTGGCCAAGTACTCGTCCAACTCCTGGCGATCATCCATGTCCCGTCGAGCGTTGCTCCACTGCCGACTCAGCTCGTCATTGGTGCGCAGCGTGTGCATCCACTGCAGTTGATCGTCGGGAAATTCAGCTAGATACGCCTGAGTCGCATCGCGCGGAGCCGGTTCCTGTGTCTTCACCCATTCGGCCGCCCGTTGATCCAATTCGACCAACGCGTCCTCCACATATTGGTCGAACGGACGTCCATGACGATGCGGGTCGGCATGCTGCCAGTGCTTCCAAGCCTCCTTGGCATGCGACAGTGCCGAATTGTTGTTGGTGAGCTGTTGCAGTTCTTCGAGGAAACGATCGGCTTCCCAGTCCTGATAGTCCGAGTCATTACGAACGGCCCACTCGCCAACTTGATCGGCCAATTGCTCCGGGGAATCGTAACTGGCTCTCCACAGCTTGCGGGGCACGTCAAAGTAGTAGCTGTCTTTGATGTGCAATAGTGGATCGGAAGACATGCTGTCGTGCTCTTGCCGCTCGCCTGGCCACGCGAGATTTCGTCGGAGGCCGGCAGCAAACGATTACGAATGGAAGATTAGGACTGACTGCGCTTAATCTCTCGGATTAGGAGCCATGATTCTAATGGCAGCGCTACGAAATAACAGGCCAGCAACACGCCCAGAAAACAATTTCTTTCGGCGCCTTCCCAAGACTGCGCCAGCGCCAGGCTGGGGATCAAGACGCCTAGGCGCCAAGCGACCACCGCCAACTGGTTGGCAGCCCCATTGGAGAACAAGGATGAAAAGCTCAGCGGCGGAAGGCAGCCCAGTAGAGTGACGCCAATAGCAATTAGAGTCGGATTGAGGCCAAGCCAGCCCACGCGGCTAAAAGTCGCAAGAAGGGTCAGCCCTCCGGCAGTGCTGATCGCCAGGACCAGCCAGGCGATACTGCGAATCGGCATGCGTCAGCTTTCATCTTTGTAAGGCATTCCTAGAACACTTCACGGAACACGCTGCGGGCAGTTACTCCTTCCGGCGGCAACTCCTCCGATGGTCGGCGATGCTGCTGCCGCCATTCAACCTATCGCCCTCAGGCACCGGCGAAGGATGGTCTCCGGCAGCACTCGGCCGGGTTGGTACCGTATCTCCGCACGATGTTAGCTCGAGGTTCGCCGTTTACGCTTTGCACCGTGTAGAGCAATCACCTTTACTCTTCGGAGTTCCACTGGTCGTGATCTCCAGAGTCCCACTGGTCATCTTCCTGCGGCAGGGGATTGCCTCCGGCAGGCGGCGTCAACCGACGGGCAAGTGCGATCAGTATGCCTGTTGCCGCGACCATTCCCACCGCAAAACCGACGGGCGCGAGGAATTGCGTTCCCCAGCGGCCATCCAGCCAGTGTCCGAGCATTCCAGGGACGACCATTAGAATGAGGATCGACAGTGTACGGGATAGCCACTGAATCGCCCGACCGGACGGGTTGTTTGTTTCTCGCTCCATGGGGTGGTCCTAGGGTCGATCGCGGGGTGTCTCAGACGTGTGAACTCGTGGTGGCGGCTTGTCAGCCAGAGCCTGACGCGTCTGTACACCCACCCGAATGGTCGGTGTTACGAAATCGGGGCCAGTTTGCCCCCGGCATTTAAGGTTGCTAGAATTCGCACTGATTAGTCAATTGCGGCGGTCAAGATTCCTTAGGGTCGGTTTGCCTATAGCTCTGTAGGATGATGTTTTTTTGTTCATAATCTAGTAAAAACCAGATGCCCTTGCCATACTATTAATGGCGGATGAGGATCCATAGCATTGCTTGCAAGAGGATCTGATCGTCGGAGAGATACGACTGGAGTGCGAAATTGATTACCACAGCGGACCTGAAATCCCACACGAAGTCGGACTTGGTGAAGATGGCCAAGCGGCTTGGCGTTGCGGGCAGCAGCAGCATGCTGAAGGATCAGTTGGTTACTGCGGTTGCCAAGGCATCGCGGGCCAAAGCCAAGGCCAATGGCAAATCGTCTCGCGCCACCAAGAAAAGTACCGCTGGGGCGGGCAAGAAGAAAACGGCTAAGGTCAATGCAGGCAGCCGAGCGTCAGCGGCGAAGTCCAAGGCCTCTCCCGGCAACAGTGCCAAGAATGGTGCCGTCCGTAGCTCCGCGGGCAAGAAACCAACTAAGAAGTCGTCCAAAGTAGCGGCCAGTCGTAAGCCGGCCACCAAACGTAGCGGGGCCGGCAAGAGCAACGGGGCGAGTCGGTCCGTGGCCGCATCCAAGAAAGCGGGGGCGAAGAAGGCTCCTTCCCGCAAGCCGGCGACCAAGAAGGCGGAGGTCGCCAAGCCCAAGAAGCTGGTGGCCAAGAAAGCACCCAAGCCAAAGCCGAAGCCGACGAGCCCGCGGATCCTAAAACGCATCCGCGAATTG
>JANQOL010000194.1 GCA_028289675.1 Pirellulaceae bacterium | reverse complement strand
CTGCCGACGGCCGTCGGGACCACGGTGGGCCACCCGGTGGTAGATGCGGCCTCCGACAATGGTAGGCGTGGCAAACACTTCTTGACCAAGTTGATTGGTGGCCAATTCTTCGAACTGATCGGGCCGGGCGGAAAATACAAAGCACTCGCCCGATTCGTTGCACACAAAGATGCGCTCTCCCACCAGCACGGGCGACGACGAGAAGTTTCCTTTCAAACGAGCTTTCCACATTTCTTCACCCGTGTCGGCTTTCCAACACGTCGCAATGCCCGCGTCCAGCACTCCGTACAGGAACCCGTCGCGGACGACCAGCGAGGGTACATACAACCGAGATTTGTTCTGCCAGACGACCTGGCCGCTTCCATCGGCTTTAATGGCGGACATGTGATTCTTGGGATATCCGCCGCTGGTGTAAATCAGCTGGCCGTCGGTCAGTGTCGACGTAACGCATTCGGTGGTCGCTCCTGAAGTCTCCCACAGTGTCTCCCCAGTTAACGGATCGTAGCTAACGACTTGGTCGCAACCGACCATCACCAGCTGATCTCTGCCGGACACATGGAGCAAGATGGGCGAAGGGTAGTTTGGTTTTTGTGGACGTTCGCGGCGCCAAACTTCCTTGCCGGTTTTCCGGTCCAGTGCGACGACGGCTCCGCCCGATTTGTTATCTGAGGAAACGATGACCAGCTGCTGATAAAGCGCCGGGGACGCACCGTAGCCTTGATGGACTTCGTAGTGAGAGATCTTGCTTTGCCAGACGATTTCGCCCTGCATGTTCAAAGCGCTGGTCACCAATTGGTTCTGGTTGGGGAAGTTGATGAAGACCAGGGAGCCGTCGCAGGCCGGTGTGCTGGATCCCGCCGAGGCCTTCGCGTTCTTGCGCATACCACCAGACTCGTGCACCACGGTGTCCCAGTGGAGCGTTCCACTTTCGCGATCAAAGCACAGCATCGACTGCGAACCGGACTCTTCGTCGGCGGTCGCCAGGAAGACATGCGCGCCAGTCACTGTGGGCGAGCCATGCCCGCGTCCTGGCACGTTCGCCTTCCACAGCACGTTTTTCGATTCGCCGAAGTCGATAGGTGGCGCTTGGGCGGCAGGTGCGGTCCCATTCCGCAGCGGCCCACGCCACCATGGCCAATCGTCGGCAGACACCGCGAAACCGTCGTTCACCCGTCCCGGTTCGCCGGCCGGCAAGGTTGTGGGAACGAGGACCAAAGTGGCCAGAGTTGTGGTGACCATCCAACTGATGCGTTGCATGAGACGCGTCCTGAGAGAGTTCTGTAAGCGTTGTGGCAATGCCCCGCCTCTACCGACGAGCGAGCACCACCAGTGAATAAACCCAGCAATTAAAGACCCGGTGCAGAAACCAAGTATAGAACAAGCGGACACGCGTATTCCAGTCGCGACATATTTGGCAGAGCAACCGTTCGACGAAGCGGCAGTTTACAATGGGTGGCTCTCCCCTGACCGGCTTTGCATTCTCGCTTGAGGCCCACCATGCTCGCCATTTCCATGCGTCGTCTGACTCTGACTCTCTTGATAGCCATGACCGTCTGTGCAGCGGGTCGTACCTTGCTGGCGCAACACCAACTGAGTGACTTTTCGCGGCAACAACTCACTTCCACGTACTACTCCGAAGGCGTTTCGGTGGGTGACATCAACCAGGATGGGCATCCCGATGTGGTTTATGGTCCCTACTGGTTCGCTGGACCGGACTTTTCCGAGAAACATGAGATCTATCCTGCCAAGCCGCAGCCTATGGAGCGCTACGCGGATCACTTCTTTTCCTGGGTGTACGATTTCAATGGAGACGGAGCCGGAGATGTACTAACCGTTGGATTCCCGGGTACCGCTGCCTTCGTGTACGAGAATCCGGGCGACGGTATCGGACAATGGACTCGGCATGAAGTGTTGGATTGGGTTTCCAACGAGTCTCCGCAATGGACCAACTTGGTGGGCGATGAGCGGCCGGAGTTGGTTTGCACGCGCGATGGTTTTTTCGGGTTCGCTACAGTTGACTGGGATCAACCGTGGAAGGGTTGGCAGTTTCACCCTGTGTCTGAGCAAGTGGCTCCACCCAAGTTCGGGCACGGTTTGGGCGTGGGGGATGTCGACCGCGATGGACGACTCGACATTTTGCACGCTGGCGGCTGGCTGGAACAACCCGCGCAGCGCGCGCTCAACCGACGCTGGCGACCGCATGCGGTATCGTTCTCGACCGCTTACGGTGGCGCTGAGATGTATGCCTACGACGTCGATGGTGACGGAGACAACGACATCTTGACCGCCGAAGCTGCCCACGATTACGGACTGTCCTGGTACGAACAAACCGGCAGCGGTGAATTCCGGCGCCACACGATCATGGGCACTCATCGTGCCGACAATCGATACGGCATGTTGTTCACCGAACCACATAGCCTGGCGATGGCGGACATGGATGGCGATGGTTTGCAAGATCTGGTGACCGGTAAGACTTACTGGTCGCACCACAAACAGAGCCCCATGTGGAATGCTGGTCCTGTCGTGGTGTGGTTCAAGTTAGTTCGCGGCGCGGAAGGCGTGGACTGGATCCCTTACGTTGTCGATGACCAAGCGGGGATTGGGCGTCAGGTCACCATGGCAGACGTCAACGGAGATCAGCTACCCGACGTGGTAACGGGTGGCATGTTGGGTGCTCATGTGCTGCGCCAACAGCGGCGAGAGGTCAGCTTGGCCGAGTACCAGGCAGCGCAGCCTAAAGTTTTTACAGGGCCTCGACCGATTCAATCCGCCACGTCGCTGCGCGGTTCGGAGATTCCGGTTGGTAGCGAAGGCCGCGTGGCGGAAGCCATCGAAGCGGAGGAACTGACGGCGGCCGTCACAGCGGGTTCCGCCCGACCGCAAGGTATGAAGCAGTTCGGCGACCGCTGGAGCGCGGGCAGTCAGCTGTGGTGGACCGGCGCTCGGCCCGGCGACCAGCTGACGCTCGAGGTGAATGTGCTGCAAGACATTGAAGCTGTCCAATTGGCGATGACCTGTGCCCGAGACTATGGCATCGTCCAAGTGGTCGTGGATGATCAACCACTCGGCGAGCCCATCGATCTGTACGATCCCGCGGTGGTTTCCACCGGACAGCTGGAGTTTGCCATCGATTTGAAAGCCGGCCAGCATGAGTTGCAATTTGAGATCGTGGGCGCGAATTCAAAGGCCGCGAAAGCCTATATGTTCGGGTTGGACTATTTGCGTTTCCGTCCGGTCGGTCAGAGGTTCGAATGGCCGGAAGACGGTGTGCGACCCATCGGAGCAGACGGACAAGTGCTGAACCTGGATTTTGAAAATGGTTCCTTGGAGCACTGGACGGCGACCGGGCAGGCATTCGAAGGTCAGCCCGTTCGCGGTGACACGGTGTCGCGGCGCCGCAACGACATGCGCAGCCGACATTTCGGTGACTTCTGGATCGGTGGTTATGAACACCTCGAAGATGGACCAACCGGCACACTGACGTCAGAGCCATTTCGAGTCACAGCGCGCTACGCGACGTTCTACGTGGGTGGAGGTAAAAGCCGCGACACGCGAGTTGATCTGATTGCGGTGGGCGAAGACAAGCCGTTCTATTCCGTCAGTGGCCGCCAGAGTGAGACTCTGTCGCGGGTAGTGGTGGATCTGAGGCGGGTTGAACAGAAAGAGATGATGATTCGGCTGGTGGACGAAAGCTCGGGAGGTTGGGGGCACATCAACTTCGATCACTTTCGCTTGCACCGGCGGCGTCCTGGCCCGGTCACGCCGGCCGCCGTCGAACTGACTCAGGACGAGTATCCTTTTCGCGGTCTTCCAGCCGAGGAGGCCGCCGCAGCCATGTTGGTCCCGGAAGGTTTCGAAGTGATCGTATCCGCGGCCGAGCCCGACGTCAGGCAGCCCATCGCTATGGCGCTGGACGACCGCGGGCGGACTTGGATTGCTGAAGCCTACGAGTATCCGCAACGGGCCGCTGGCGACCAGGGCCGAGATCGGATCTTGATCTTTGAGGATACAACTGGTGACGGCAAGTTCGACTCGCGCAAGGTCTTCGCTGAAGGACTCAATTTGGTTAGTGGATTGGAAGTTGGTTTTGGTGGCGTGTGGGTCGGAGCCGCGCCCTACTTGCTGTTCATTCCGGATCGTGACGCCGACGATGTTCCCGACGGCGAGCCGCAAGTGTTGTTGGACGGTTGGGGTTACCAAGACACGCACGAAACACTGAACGCGTTTATTTGGGGCCCCGATGGTTGGCTATACGGCTGCCACGGTGTGTTTACACATTCCAAAGTTGGCCCGCCGGGGACGCCTGACGAGCAGCGTGTGCCAATCAACGCGGGCGTGTGGCGCTATCATCCCGTGCGGCATCAATTCGAGGTCTTCGCGCATGGCACCAGCAATCCTTGGGGCGTCGATTTCAACGCTCACGGCGACGCGTTTATCACAGCTTGTGTGATACCGCATCTGTACCACATGATTCCAGGCGCCCGCTATCAACGGCAGGCCGGCCAGCATTTCAATCCTTACACCTACGATGACATTAAGACCATCGCCGATCACCTGCACTACTTGGGCGCGACGCCGCATACGGGCAATGGAAAATCGGATGAAGTTGGCGGTGGCCACGCGCATGCTGGGGCCATGGTCTATCAGGGCGGCGCTTGGCCTTCGGCGTACGATGGCGTGATCTTTATGAACAACATTCATGGCCAACGGCTCAATACGGAGTTTTTGCGACCCGAGGGTTCGGGCTATGTTGGTGAGCACGGCCCCGATTTTCTGAAGAC
>JANQOL010000162.1 GCA_028289675.1 Pirellulaceae bacterium | reverse complement strand
CCGCGCCGACTTGGAATGTGGCAAGATCATGGTCAGCGGTTTGAGCTGCCACGTGGTCGCGTCAACGGGCGTCCAGGAGTTGGCCAGCAAAATACCTTGGTTGGTATGGATGATCTTCGGATCTTGGATCTGCCAGGCGTCCGCTGGAAAAAAGTCTCGCCACCAACGCTCACCGCCCAAGACACGAGAGAATTCCGGGACTTCAGGTTGTGGAACCCGGCCTGGTTCGATCGCCGGCACAACGGCCAAGGTATACAGCCCCAGTCCGATCAACAGCGTCAGCAGGACTTTGAGATATCGTGTCGTAAACTGGTGCACTTTTTTGTTACCTAAAACCCATACAATGTGCGTGCACTGTTCTTGCCTGATCGACCAAAATCAATTGCCGAACAAATCCGTGAAATGGTTGCTACAGCGCCCCAGTCCATCCGCGTTGAATCTCAAATTGTGCTAGCCGGCGGGTTGGGGCGGCAGCGTGTGCTCCCAGCAACCCGTGGCTTTCATCAAACGTTCAACGACTTCGCGCACCGCGCCGCGGCCACCTGGAGCTTTGGTCGTCCACCGCGCAATGCTCAACACTTCGTCGGCCGCATCGGCGACCGCCACCGGTAGTCCAACCCAGCCCAAAACAGGCAGATCCGGCAAGTCGTCGCCGATGTAGCACACTTGTTCCGGACTTAGATCCAGCTGATTCAAAATGTCCCGCGCCGCCGGTAGCTTCTCCGAAAACCCTTGGCGGACAATTTCGATGCCCAACTCGGCAGCCCTCAGTTTGACGACTTGCGAGTTTCGGGCTGTCAACAGACCAAAGGCCATCCCGCTACGCTGCCACAGCTTGATGGCCAATCCGTCGCGTACGTAGAACGACTTGCTCTCGACGCCCGCGTTGTCGATGGTGATCGAACCATCTGTCAGCACGCCATCGACGTCCGACAGAATCAGTCGAATGGGCTTGGCGACTTCGATATCTCGGTTGGCCACGCTAGATCCTGAAACATTGCTATTGGGACTGTGGTGCCAAGCCGGCACCAAGACGGAAACGCCCTAGGTACGGCCAGTGAATCGAGACAGTGGTAGGATGCGAGGCTCCGACGAAGCCGTCTGCTTGACGCCGACGACCTTTGCTTGGTGAGCCGGACTCTCCGGCGGATGCCCTCCTGTCACTGCGCCCATCACGTCGGTGATGTCGACAATACCTCGTGGGCGTCCGGAATCGTCTACCACGGGCAGCTCGCTAATTTTGAATTCGGACAAGATCTGCATCGCCTGAGCAAAGCGGGCGCTCACATCCACCGTTCGAAACTGGGTGGTCATCACGTCGCTGACGGGTTGATCCAATTGAGCATCGTCAGCCCGTTCCAGTAGGCGTGCCAGATCGCTGTCGGTGAAGATCCCCACCAATCGGCCGCGCTGGTCGGTCAACATGATCGCCCCCGTTCTCCGTCCTGGACAACTGACACGGACAAACACCTCGCGCACCGTCCGGGTACTTGACGCAACACGGCATTGTTCGAGCGGCCGCATGATGTCGGTCACATGAGACAACTGGCGCCCCAAACTGCCTCCGGGATGATATTCGGCGAACTGAGCACTGGTGAACTGGCGTGTCTCGCTGGCCACCAATGCCAAAGCGTCTCCTAGGGCCAACATGCAGGTCGTGGACGTGCTGGGCGCCAAGCCGAGCGCGCAAGCTTCTTCATGGTCGCCCATGATCAAAGGTACATCGACGCCTTGGGCCAGCGCATTGTCCGGACGACTGGTAATCGCGATCGTCATCGCGGTCGTCTTGCGCACCGTCGGTAGCAATCGGAGGACTTCTTCCGTTTGGCCGCTATAGGACAGATACAAAACGATGTCTTGCGGTCGAAGGCTGCCCAAGTCCCCGTGAACGGCCTCGGCCGGATGAAGAAAATGACTGGGTGTTCCGGTCGAAGAAAACGAAGCGGAGATCTTCTGGCCGATGAGCCCCGCTTTGCCAATGCCGGTCACGACCACGCTGCCAGCGCAATCGACGATGGCTTGGACGGCCTGGGAAAAATTTTCGTCCAGCTGATTCACCAAACGCTGCAGAGCGGCGATTTCGCGGCCAATGATCTCACGCCCTCGGCCAATCTTCTCTGGCCGAAAATCAGCGTCTGGCTCCGCCATCGGGCGCGCAGCATCAGCAGACATCGCTTTCCTCCGTGAAATCGTTGTCGATCGAACGTGGCGCCCCGTTGATCCCAACGCCCATTGCTCCAAACAATGTCCAGACCAATGAAACTCAGGGCTCTAGTGCCCAGTCGGCGACCGTCGCAGATTCTAGTGAACGGCTCCGACGGCGGCAATGTAGTTTCGGAAGCCTCGCAAAGCCTCCAGTCGGCTTGATGTTCGCCAGAATGCGCCATTTTGGAAGCCGGACAGCCTTCGCCGACTGCGGCGCGGTTAGCGGTTCTGGGGGCAGACTTCGCTGGGATTGTGGGCTTTTTCGTCCTGTTCAGGCCGGGCTTCAAGGGCCGACTCTTGGTGGCCGATGCTATCAATGGGCGCGTATGAAGTTAGCTTGAACGGCATCCAAGCTTGGTAGATCGCTTGTAATGGGTGGTTAAACTAGGCCGTCTCAATAAACTTGAGAGGTCGTAAGGTACGTCGAGGGCACTTGCCTATGTCGTTCCTGGTTCCGCATGTCCTCGTCGGTGGGGCGATAGAAGCAGACCATCAAGGCCCGTGCCGGCTGCATTGGGGCTGACCGGAGTAGGTGTGGATGAAGTTCGTTAGCGATCGATTGAAGCACTGGATAACGCAGGTCAAAGACTTCTGCGTCTATAAAGTGCTGCATGCTGACGATCCGCCGCATCGGCTGGCACTGGGTATCGCCATTGGCATGTTTGTGACCTTCACGCCACTGATCGGCTTTCAGATGGTGCTGTCGGTATTCTTGGCTTGGTTGTTGAGAGCCAACAAATTAGTCGGCGTGCCACTGGTTTGGATCTCCAATCCATTTACCATCATTCCCATCTACTATCCCTGTTATGTGGTTGGCTGCCGTTTGTTGGGCACACCCGTAGTCAGTGACGAATGGGACCAATTGCAGTCTTCCTGGCAGGCCTTGCTGTCCGATCCCGCCACGCAGTGGGGAGACAAAGTCCGGTTCTGGTGGAATAGCCTGATGGATTTTGTGGGCCCGTTGTGGGCCGGCTGCATGCTAGTCGCCACCATCACGGGTATCATCAGCTACTACCTGTCCTTGGCCGCCATCCGCGCTTACCGACTGCGGCGCTGGGGACAACTGATGCCTCCTTCGACGACTCCGGTCGAGTCGATTCGAGACACTCAAGTCACGCATCATCCGCCCGCTGAAGAAAACGAGAACGCTGCTTGATCGCGGACTCGTCGAGTTCATTAGCCGAAAGGCGCCAGCTAAGGTCTCATGGCCGACAGTCGTCGCTCGCGCAATCCGGCTGATCGACACGAGTCGACACATTGCCCCGCCTGGTCAGTGCAGGCGACCAGGACGGCTCGCGCTATCGGCCTTGCATGGCTGGGAACATCTCGCGGGCCATCTGAATTCCGGCCGGTCCGACCAAGACCACGAAGATGCCTGGGAAGATAAACAGTACCAGCGGGAAGATCAGTTTGACCGCGGTCTTGGCCGCTTTCTCTTCCGCAATTTGCTGTCGGCGTATCCGCATGGCGTCGCTTTGTACCCGTAGGGCGTTCGCGATGCTCGATCCGAACTTGTCGGCTTGAATCAAGATGGACGCCAGTGCCCTCAGATCGTCGACACCTGTTCGAGCACCCAAATCAGTTAGTACTTGATTCCGAGCTCGGCCCATTTGGAGATGCAGGTTGCACAGTCCGAATTCATCGGAAATGATGCGATAGCTCTTCTTCATCTCCACGGAGACCTTGCGCATCGCCTGATCCAACCCCAAACCGGCTTCCACACAGACCACCATCAGGTCCAGAGCGTCGGGCAGACCCAAGAAGATTTGGGTCTTACGGCGCTTGACCAGAAATCCCAGCGCCAACATGGGCAAATAGAATCCGATCGCACCAATGATAAATGCACGGATGGCAGCTGCACCGGTAAAGCCGTACATCAACAGACTGATTCCGCCACCGAGCGCCAGGAATACCAACGCGACGATGGCACGAATGGCCAGGTACGTCAGCGGAGCTGATTCGGATCGAAACCCAGCTTCGACCAGATCCTGGCGAAGCTTGCTCATTTCTTTTTCGTTCGGTGTCAGCGGCTTTGCCAGAGCCGGCGACGCCTTCTCTAGCACGCGAGCCAAGGCTTCGGTCTTTTTGGCGTCGCGCTCGTCCACCTTCTGCCGAGGATCACTTAGCTCTTGCAAGCGTTGCTCGGCTCGGTCGTCGGGATCCGCAAAGTGACTGAGAACCAACCACGTTATCGAAGCGAAAGCCAAAAATATGGCCACGGGAATGATAACGGTGTAGGAAATTGTTATACCCAATAGCATGGCATCTAGACCTTGATGTTAATGATCTTGCGGATTACCAACGCACCGACCAACTGCAGCACTAAAGCTCCAGCCATCAGCTTGCGGCCTGTCTCATCACGGAACAAGACCATGGCATACTCGTAGTTCAGGTAGAGCATGGCTCCGAACAACGCCGGGGGCAGCGCGAGTAACACGATGCCGGACAACCGGCCTTCGCCTGTCAACGCTTGAATTTGTCCGGCCAGCTTGAATCGCTCGCGAATCAACGATCCGATCTTGTCGAGAATCTCTGCCAAGTCACCACCGGTTTGCCGCTGGAGCATGACAGCCGTGGCAAAGAATCGGAGATCCATGTTGGGCACACGAACGGTCATTGCTTCCAGAGCTTCATCCAGTGAAATACCCAAGTTCTGTTCTTCGAACGCGCGTCCAAACTCTCGGCCAATCGGATCTTGCATCTCCGAGCCCACCAATCCGAATCCGGCCGCTAGCGAGTGTCCGGCGCGCAGTGAACGGCTGAGTAATTCGAGCGCTTCAGGCAGTTGTTTATTGAACTGGCTCATCCGCTTCTTGCGCTTCATCAACAGCCATACCATGGGTAGGCCGCCGAGCGTCATGGCGAACAACGGCAGCAGGTAATTGGGAACTGGAGTGACAACGCACAAAGCGGCACCCACCGCGGCGCAAGTCACGCAAATAGTCAGGAACTTGGACGCTGACATCTGCACGTCCGCTTGTTCCATCAGATTCGAGATGTTGCCAAACCGCGAAAACAGCTCATCGGCCATTGTGCGAGTATCGTCCAGCGAATTGGACGTCAGCAGAGTGGCTTCCGAGCCAGCCTCGCTGGGCGTCTTCTTGGCGCCGGTCAGCACCATCAGCCGATCCTCGGCGGCGTTGTCATTGGCCGGCCTCAAAGCCATGGCCACGCCGCCAACCAGTGCCGTAACACCCAGTCCAACCGAGATGATAATGATGATCGATAGCATGATTGTGCTCTTACTGGATCGATAAACTTGCGCTAGATCAGCCTCAATTGGCAGCCAAGCGATCCGTCCGCCGCTCGCTGATGGACACCGTTTTGTGGGGACGGAGCGTGAAGAACGACGGGCTGCGCGGTAATCCGATTTAGGCTTCCATAATGTTGCGTTGGCGGAACGCACTAGCTGGCAACCGAACACCAGCCGATTCCAGGCGATGCATGAAACTGGGTCGCACGCCGGTGCATTCAAAGTGCCCGTGGGCCTTGCCTTCTTCAGTGATCCCATCTTGCACGAACTTGTAGATGTCCTGCATGACCACCGTTTCCTGCTCCATGCCAGTGATTTCTGTGATGTGCGTCACGCGCCGAGGACCACCTTGCAGACGATTGGCCTGAATAATGACGTTCACCGCACTGGATAGCTGTTGCCGGATTGCCTTGATCGGCAATTCATAGCCGGCCATCATGACTAGCGTTTCCAAACGAGCCACACCATCGCGAGGATTGTTGGCGTGAATGGTCGTCAACGAGCCGTCGTGACCCGTGTTCATGGCTTGCAGCATGTCTAGCGTCTCACCGCCCCGGCATTCGCCGATGATGATTCGCTCCGGACGCATACGCAGTGCGTTCTTGACCAAGTCCGTCGCCGACACGGCGCCATTGCCTTCGATGTTGGCCGGACGAGTTTCCAACCGCACCACGTGATCTTGTTGCAACTGCAGCTCGGCCGCATCTTCGATGGTGACAATTCGTTGGTCGTTGGGAATAAAGCTACTGAGCGTGTTCAGCAGCGTTGTCTTACCAGAACCCGTACCACCGCAGATGATCATGTTCAAACGAGCTTTGATGCAGCCCTCCAGCAACATGACCATCTCAGGTGTCAGGGCCTTGAAATTCAGTAGATCTTCCAGCTTCAGCGGATTGGAGCCGAAGCGACGAATGGAGACCGCGGCACCGTCCAAGGCCAGCGGTGGGATGATCGCGTTGACCCGCGAACCGTCTTCCAAGCGAGCGTCGACCATCGGGCACGTTTCATCGACGCGGCGACCGACTTTGGAAACGATGCGATCAATGATTTGCATCAAATGCGAGTTATCTCGGAATTCGACCTCGGTCCGTTCCAGCTGACCGCCCCGTTCCACAAAGATGTGCTTGGGGCCGTTGATCATGATGTCGCTGACGGACGTGTCCTTGAGAATCAACTCCAAGGGGCCCAGACCGAACGTCTCGTCCAGCACTTCGTCGATGATGCGGTCCCGCTCGGAACGGTTCAGCAACGTGTTTTCGGCGTCGCACAGGTGCTCCACGACCAACCGAATCTCTCGTCGGAGCTGGTCACCCTTCATATCGCCAATGCGGCTCAGATCGAGCTTGTCCACCAACTTGTTATGAATTCGACGCTTGACTTGGTCGAATTCCTCGGCCTTGGACTGCTCTGGAGTACGAAGCGGCTGGTTAAGAGTCTTCATTGCTCGATCCTGCACGATCTGGAGAAACCACACCGGTTTAGCCCGCGGTTATGACGGTTGGGCAAACCGTGACAAGTCGAGAGGACCTGCTGTGGAAACTTACATCACCACTAAGGTTTGGCTTGCGGATCAGGCAATGTTTGACAAAAAACTTGTAGGTTACAGCTTCGCGGATGTTCCTTACTTGGTCGGAAATCGGTCTTTCAAATAGACTCGGGCCGTATCAGCCATATAACCGTTAACATCGTACGTGAGGCTGCGGCGGAGATACTTTTGAGCCTGTTCGGCATCGTTGACAGCGTCGTAGTAAAGTCCGATGTACAGGTCGGCGTAGAACTGCGCCGTTTTTCGTGGTCGGCCCTCCCGGGTATTCCGAATCGCCGC
>JANQOL010000579.1 GCA_028289675.1 Pirellulaceae bacterium | reverse complement strand
CAATCTGCCAGGCAAAACGACGTTGTTCGTCAACACGCACCCGCTGGAGATCCGCCGCGAGGGTCTGGTCGATTCTATGGCTACCGCTCGCCAATTGTCTCAAGATGTACCCATCGTTTTGGAAGTGCACGAAGCTGCCATTACAGATCCCAGCCAGATGCGGGAATTGCGATGTCAGCTCAAGGAGCTGAACATCGGGATCGCCTATGATGACTTTGGAGCCGGCCAAACGCGATTAACCGAGTTGATCGAAGCTCCGCCGGACTTTCTCAAATTCGATATCTCGCTCGTACGCGAGATCGATAAAGCCACGCCTGAACGTCAGCGAACGTTGGAGTCCTTGGTCAAGATGGCCCTCGACCTGGGCGTCAACCCGCTGGCCGAAGGCATCGAAACTCCGGGCGAAGCCGATGTTTGCCGCAGTATGGGCTTCCTGACTGCGCAAGGCTATCACTTTGGGCGCCCGGCGCCGGTACGCCAGTATCAATAGTCCGGCACTGATCACTTCTATCGCTTCAACTTCTGCGCGCCGAGAATTACGCGGGTACGCGCGAGCCCCGGTATGCTCCGTGGGATCTGACGCTAGCGGCAGTAGTGCATGGGCCGCGGTGGGATAGAGAGCGTCCGGCTTGCATGTAGCGCCTCTCTCGCCTGTGTACCAGCACGCTATGTGACCGCTGAACCGCCTGCCGACCAATCCGGCTACAATGGTGCCTGCCTAGCCCGTTGAAGAGCATCGCGGTGGGTGCCATTGAGTGGGTGCCAGTGACTTGAGTTTTGCCGAGCTGAATCAAGCCATTTTTAACACGCTGGGAATCCTGGCGATCACCGTGGCACTCTCCGTACCGATCGGTACTGTGGTCGCATTGTTAGTACGGCGCACCAATGTCTGGGGACATGGCTGGATCTGGTTGGCCATGGCGAGTCAGTTGGCGGTCCCGCTGTACGTCTTTGCCGGAGGCTGGAGTGCTGGGTTCGGGACGCAAGGATGGGTGACCTTCTTGCGGGCTCAAGGAGGTCCTGGCGGCGGTGGATTGATGGTGCTGGAAGGTTTGGCAGCGCTGTTGCCGGTGGCTCTGGTACACAGTTTCGCCGCGATTCCTTGGGTGATGTTGGTCGTCTCTTTGGGCTTGCGCCGGACGGATCGTAGCCAAGAAGAGCAGGCGCTACTGGATGGCGGATGGTGGCAGGTGCTGACTCGGTCGGTGCTGCCTCAGCTCCGGTATTGGCTCCTGGCGGCGGCACTTTGGTGCGCGATTCCAGTGGTCACGGAGATGGTGATCAGCAACTTGTATCAGGTCCCCACACTGCCCGAACTTGTTTATCTGGACGCCAGTCGCGGAACTCCAAATCCGCTCACCTACCTGAACGCCGGAATACTGTGTGTGCTGCCACCTGCATTGGTGGCTGCCTTTCTGTTGCGCCGCTACGCCGCCTGGTCCGGTCAGCGGAAGTCTTCGCAGTTTCAACCTCAACGGTTGGATTTGGGCGTTTGGCGTGCGCCGATCAGTTTATTGATTTGGGCCATGACTCTCCTGTTGGTGGCATTGCCATTGATCAATTTGTTTGTCAAAGCTGGATGGCAGCCAGAACAGGACGCTCAAGGCCGCACTGCTTACGGTTGGTCGGCGGCCCGACTGTGGACGACGTGTGAAGAGTCTTTAACCCTGTTTGGTGACGAGTACGTTTGGAGTCTGTTGCTGGCGGTGACCTCCAGCTCAGCGGCGCTAGCCATAGCTGGATTACTACTGGCGGCCACGCGTGGAGCGGGCCGGCACTGGGGCAGTGGGTTGATGACGCTGTTGATTCTAATTCCAGGTCCGGCGGTCGGCATGTTCGTGATCTGGTTGTTGAACCGGCCGGATCCGGCCTGGCTTGGTTATCTGTACGACCGTACGTTAGCTGCCCCAGCGCTCGCGCAGCAGTTTCGCCTGCTGCCGATGGCCTGGATCTTGTCCATCGTCGTTTTGCAGAGTGTGGCGGATAGCACTTGGGAGCAAGCCAAATTGGACGGACTGTCGCGATGGCAACTCGGGCGCGTGGTGTTGTGGAGTCAGACACGCGGTCAATGGCTTGCTGCCTGGCTACTCTTGGCAACGCTGAGTGTCGGTGAGCTGAGCTGCACCATTCTCGTGCTTCCACCCGGCGTCACGACCGTCTCGATGCGACTGTTTGAGATGTTGCATTTTGGCATGCGGCATCAGGATTCGGGTCTTTGCGGCGTGCTGATCCTGTTAGGCTGGCTGGTTGCCGCCGGTATCGGGAAACTGGCGTTCGGCAGCACGCGTAGCGATCGATAATGCCATTGCCCCGGCGACGATTCGCAGCGGCCGATCACTGCTACTAACTGCCCAGTCGAATCCAGAGCGGCCCAACGATCGTTGTTTTGGGCGACCTCGTCTCTGAGCACTTTCTCATCAATGACGAGTCCGTTGCGCAGGTCGCGACACAGTTGGTCCGTTAATTCGATTTTTGGCATTGCAGGTACCAGCACAGTCGCGGGGTGCAGCGACCGCTGCACGTCCTGCCAACTTTCGAGTGCCGCCAACGACACGCAGTCACTCAATTCAAGCGGCTCGATGGCTGTGCGGACGAGCCCGGACATCACCGCATCTGAACCTAGGTCGACTGCAATATCGGAGCCCAGCGATCGAACATATGTTCCGGCGCTACAAGCAATGTCCACCGTTACATGCGGATAGTTGAAGCTGACCGTCTTGATCGAGTGAATGTGGACGTGTCGTGAAGGCAATTCGAAATCCTGACCGGCGCGCGCCCGTTCGTACGCCCGCCGCCCGTCTACTTGAATTGCTGAGTATTTCGGCGGAACCTGCCGCACGCGTCCGATCCACTTCTGACTGGCCGACCGCCATTGATCGGCCGTTGGCCGTGGGGCGTTGTCCAATTTGCACACTTGGCCATCCGTATCCAAGGTGTCGCTACGGCAGCCCAGTTGAAACTCAGCTCGATAGTGCTTGATCGCCTCATGAGCGAACTCGACCAGCCGCGTGGCCGCGCCAACGGCGACGAGCAGGACGCCAGTGGCCATTGGATCCAGAGTGCCGGTGTGTCCGACTTTGAACTTGCCCGCCTGCCGCACGAGCCGCTGCACGCGATTGACCACGTCGCGACTGGTCCATCCCGTAGGCTTGTCAATTGCCAACACACCCCGCATCGATCAAACGGCTGCCGGAGCCAGTTGCTCGTCTTTTTCTCGCGGTTCGGTCTCCGACTCGATCACGGGCGATTTGGTGGGATCGAATCCCATGGCCCTGGTGACAATCAAATAGATTTGGAAGAACACTGGTACCTGGAACAGCACCAACAGCGTCGACAGCATCAGACCGAAGGCAATGCTAGTGGCCATAGGGACCAGGAACTGGGCTTGGAACGAGGTCTCCAGCAACATCGGAACGAGCCCGCCAATGGTGGTCATACTGGTGAGGAACACCGGCCGGAGTCGGCGTCGTCCAGCTTCCAACAACGCCTGTTTTTGTTCCATACCTCCGCGCACGCGAGCGTTGATGAAGTCGACCAAGACGATGGAATCGTTGACCACGATTCCCGTCAGCGCGACTAACCCAAAGAAGCTGAACAAAGTGACTTCGATGCCCATGATGCCGTGACCCCATACGGCTCCAATCACACCAAAAGGAATGATGGCCATGATCAGCAAGGGCTGAAAATAGGAGCGAAATTCTAGAACCAGCAGCACGTACATGGCCAAGCAGGCAGCGGCTGAACCAATGAACAGGCTGGTCATCGACTCTGCCGTTTGTTGTGCTTGACCTTCCCAGTTAACGCTAACCGCCGGGTACTTGGTAGCAAACAGCAGCGCCATATCGGCCTTGAGCTGTTCAGTAATCTGATACGAATTGCCCTCGGTGGCATCTAAATCGGTCGTGATGGTAATGGATCGCTGCTGGTCCAGACGATTGATCTCTGAATAAGCTTGGGTGACGTTGATCTCGGCCAGTTCGGTAATCGGTCGCTCAATGCCGTCGTTACCACGCACACGGATCTCGCGGAATTGGGCCAGCGACGTCCGCTCATCTTCGGGATAGCGCACCATCAGCTTGACCTCGTGGCGGCCGCGCTGCAGTCGCATGACTTCGGCGCCGTAGTATGCATTGCGGATGGTTTCGGCCAGGTCCGCGGACGTGATGCCCATGGACTGAGCACGTTCCTTAACGCGGATTTGGAACTCGGTCTTGCCTGGCGTGGCATCGTCACGAATGTCGTAAACGCCCGCGAAAGATGCCAGCCGATCCTTGATATCCTCCACTGCCATTTCCAACTGTTCTTGTTCCTCAGCCG
>JANQOL010000110.1 GCA_028289675.1 Pirellulaceae bacterium | reverse complement strand
TGGCTCAAGAAACGTACCAAGCATCGCAAGCCCAAGCCGATGACAAAAACCTTTGCCGAATCAATAGTTATGAAAAAGTGAACGGTATTGCTGCTAAACATAAACAGTGCCAAAAACAATGACAGCGTGGCAATGTTGCCGCTACTCCCAAGCCACGCGGTTGTCGGTGGAGTGGATGCGTTGTTCGATGTAGGCCGTCAGCGGCTGGATATGCTCGGGCTCTTTCCATACCGCTTCCAAGTCTTCGATGATGTGATGCTCGGAGACCTTGGCCCCGTTTTCATATTCGCGAATGGCCGGATGCAGGAAAGTGCTCGAAGCGGCTTTGGCCACATTGTCTCGGCGGATACGGTTGACTTTGAAAGGGTCTTCGTCGTGAGCCGATGAGCCAAACTCCAGCGTGAGCACGAAGCAGCGCAGGTCGTTGTCTACGAAGTGTCTCTGCAGGTAGGCGACAGGCATGCCTTCGTAGTAGTGGACCACTCCGTTGTCTCGAATAACCAGCACGTCGCCCAAGAAAGACTGCTGCTGCCAAAGTGCCGACGATCCGTTGACCCGCGCCAGAATGCGTTCGGTTAAGATGGCCGAATCGAACGGATGTTGGGTATATGGCCATGGTTGGGAATGGTATTTCTCCCCCAGTAACTTCGCAAAGGCTTGGACGTTGTAGCGAAAGCCATGAATGAATCCGGATGTGGTCTTCTTGTAGTCGCGCATCTGCATCAGCGTGCCGATGAAGAACATGCCTGGCTGATTGGTGGACTCCCATTCGCAGTTGAGATTCGGGAATCTGTCGAAAATAGTCAGTTCCGGGCGGGTTGATTCGTCAAAGATGGCGTCATCAAAGCGAAAACCGGTGGCGCAAATCACCCGGTCGTAGAACAACTCTTCCTCTTCTCCCTCGGCATGCTGGTATTGGAACTTGGCCGCGAAACTACCGTTGGGCAATTTGCGAATCTCGACCGTTTCGGCATCCAAGATGGCGTTCTGACTCTTGAGTTGATAACTGTCCAAGATATTGTTGTTGACCGCCCGTAGGTCGCCAACAAAGTGAGTCTTCCAGGCAAAGTCGATCGGGCAAGGACTGACCAAGTGAATGACCGACGCGGTCGGTAGCAGGTTGTCCGCCGTTTCGAACGCCGAATTTCCCTTGCCAACAATCAATACTCGCTGGTCAATGAAATCCTCGGGACGGACGCTGACGTCGGCATACTGTTCGGCCAACTCAATGCCTGGGATATCCGGCACGTAAGGCCGGCTGACTCCCGTGGCCACAATCAGTCGCCGACAAGTAAAGCAGTTCCCCGCTTGGTCGGTCAGTTCAAAACCATTTGGCGTGCGAGTGACACGCGTTACCCGGGTCTGATTGCGAATCTTCAACTGGAACCGTTCTGCAAAGTCGCGTAGATAGTGTTGAATGCATTCAGCCGGAGGAAAGTACTCCTTGGAGTAGTCGCGGAACAACAATGAGTAGTCGTCGGTCAGCAAGGAATTCCAGTCGTGGCGCAATCGCAGTTCATTGTCTTCGGTGCCCGTGTAGACTTTGTTGATCGAAATCAGCTGACGATGTCGTGGGTACTTCTGATAGAAGGTGCCGACACCTTCACCGCCCTCCAGGATTTGGTAGTCCCGGCCATCTCGTTCGAAATAGTAGGCTAACTGCAAACCACTCGGGCCAGCCCCCAAGATCAAGTATTCGTAGTCAGTTCTAGCTGCCGCGGTTGTAGCTTCTGAAGAATTCATCGTGAGCGCCTTGCTAGTAAGTTGTCGTCCTTGTCCGCCGTCCGCGACGGTGTTTTTAAGAATTGGCTTTAGAGCCAGCGTCGTCAACGGTGGTGGTTCATTTTGCCAAATAGAGGCAACACCAAGAGTAAAGATGCACGACAGCTGAAACAAGTCGGGCCAAGAGACGAACTGCGATTCTGAGGCATCTTCTAAACTAAGATTTCGGCAATCGGTCCACTGAGGTTTGGTCGGAAACCAGCAAGCGTACCCGATCTAGCACCAAACGAATGAGCCATAGAGGTTTACCTGGCCGTCTCCGGCTAACAATCGTGTCGTTGGGCATCCATAGAGCACGCCGGGAAGCTGAAATGGTCCGCGGGCGCACCTTGGCCAGATAACTCGCCATGCGTGTGTCGAAAGCGCGCGGCGGAGGTTGCCACACAACTCGCGGATAATATCTCGCCAAGTCCGTTTGCGATGCCAGGATCCGCAACTGAGCCCAGGCGCCCATGCTTTGCAAGCAACGTGCGACGTGCCGCTGTAACTGGAGATCGTTGCGCAATGCCAACTGGCATAAATCATTTGCTCCAACCGTCCCTTGGCAGCGGCCACGCAGCCACAACGCCAGCTCGATGAGTCGTCGATCATCCGTTGCGAGAGCCGCCAGTGTCAAAGCGGTCCTAGGACGGGTGGCCACGATACTTCGAATCCAATTGCGATGGCGAAGGAGCCAAGTCGTGGACGTATCGGTGGGCAACGCTTTGCGCAACGCCGCTAAACGCTGCAAGGCTCTGGCATCGGACCTACTCAAAATGTAGGTGGTCTTGCCGAGTCGGAACCTGAGGCCGGCCGGGAAATGCACTGCAGTCGGGCAAAAAGGCGAACCTGGTTCACTCACAAGAATTCTCCGCCTGCCAGCCATGCCATCCGAAATCGCACTCGACTACAGCATACCTGGTGATTGGCCGCTGTTCACTTACCAGTCTTCAAAATGCGGAGTACCCAGTTCGATGCTGCGGCGGTAGCTGGCATCACAGAAACGATCCGTCATGCCGGCCAAATAATGCCCGACGGTGATTTCGACCCCATGTCGTTGAGCTCGATCCTGGAAGCGGTTGGGCAGTAGGTCGGGCTGTGCCACCAAGTAATCGTAAAGCCGTCGCACCCGCTCAGCCGCTTTGGCTCGCACACCCATTAGCTGTTCATGGCGGTAAACATTGTCAAACAGAAACTGAGCTAGTTGTTCCTTTTCGGATGCCAGCGTTGGGGATAGTCCCAGTTGCAAACCCAGTTGCTGAGCGGCCAGACTGTCCAGGCCTCGGATGTCCTCCAATTTTTCCAGCGACTGTTCCAGCACGTCCGCTACTTGGACATCGATCAAACTGTGGACAAGTGCTTGTCGTTGCGATCTGGCACCGAGCGCTTGAGTTGGTGTACCGCTCCATCGATGTGCACGTTGAACCAAATCCAGACTCTCCAGCTGATGCAGCTGCAATAGGCCCAAAGTCAATGCGTCGTCCACATCGTGGGCGTTGTACGCCAGGCTGTCCGCCAAATCGACGACTTGCACTTCCAGCAATGGTGCCGTGCCCTCATGCGCGATACGAAAGTCCTGTCCGGCCAAGACCTCTCGCGTTAGGTTCAATCCAGGATAAGTCGTGTATCGTGTTTCCAATTCCTCGGCCAGCACCAACGCAAACTGATTGTGCGAAAACCCGCCGAAGTCCTGGAGGCATGCGCCCAACGCATCCTCTCCACTGTGCCCATAGGGAGGGTGGCCAATGTCGTGCAGCAACGCCAGGGCTTCAATCAGATCTTCATTCAGTCGCAGTGTGCGACCAATTGTCCGCGCGATCGTGGCCACCTCGTGGGTATGCGTCAGTCGCGTGCGGTGGTAGTCGCCCATGTCTCCGGTGAAG
>JANQOL010000109.1 GCA_028289675.1 Pirellulaceae bacterium | reverse complement strand
TCTATTCAGCCGCATTGCGGACGAACTGATCGTCCCAGCGCCGAGCCCCACCGCCGCCGGGACCGCGGGTGACAAGCTCCAGTGGTTGAGCGAACAACTGCATACCACGGGGCAGCGAGGCGAGGGTTGGGTGGCCATCAACGTCGGCCTCAACCCGACGGTGGCGCAACAGATAACGATGGCCCGTCAACTGTTGCTGCCGACGTCTTCCGAAACGACGCCGACCCAAAACCCCCTGGGTTTGCGGCACCAGGTTACGACCGCCGTGATTGCCGGAGCGCAAGGTATCTTCTTCCGGACTTTCGACCGCTTGGACACTCGCGCGCATCCGCTGCAACAGAACAATGTGCACGCCGCCGCGCTCCGCTGGATTAACAATGATTTGCAGCTGTGGGGCCCCTGGATCGTGGGCGGCGAGCTGGTACGGCCACCGGCGGTGAATGACAACCGCTGGCGGGCGGCGGCCTGGCGAATCGATCAAAGCCATTTGATTTTGGCTCAGAATGCCACCGAAGGCAGCGAATATGTGGTGCCGCCCACGCAGAACATGCCCTTGGAGATTGGCTATCCCTTGCCTACTTCAGGTCAGCAAGTGTTTCGACTGACACACGGTCGACTCGAACGCGTGGAAGCGGAAGCCTCACCGGCCGGTGTGCAGTGGCGGGTGGATCGCCCAGCGCCCGTGGAGTGCTTCCTGGTCACTTCGACTCCCACGGTCATGCGATTTGTTCGTCGGCAGTTGCAGACTGCCGGAGCACAGAACGCGGCGGATCAGCTCGAAATCTGTGCCCACAACCTGAACCTGGCTTCCCAAGTCGTTGCGGCCCGATTTCCACAGATCGATCCAGCTCAACAGATCGGTCCCTCGACACAAATCCATCCGTCGACGCCCATCGATCCATCAACACAGCGGAGCGCCGCCGAAGCGTATCTGTCTCAGCTGAGTGTCGCACAAAATCGGTTGGAACAAGGCTGGCAAGCCTTACGCACCGATCAAGTCGCGGCGGCTACGCAGCTGATGTACCGCGCTAGCGACGTTGTGCAGACCATTCTGTATGAGTCGCATCAAGTCGCCACCAGCAACCTGGCCAGTCCGCAGGCCAGCCCGTTTGTGGTCAGTCCCGGCAACTTGGGCTTGCACTGGCAACTGGCCCGCGCTTGCGAGCGAAGTCAGTGGACGGACCTGCAATTGCCCGGTGGCGAGTTCGCGAGTTTACCGGATTTGTTGGATGCCGGCTGGTCCCAGCAAAGGCGATTGGAAGAGCGGGTGGACTTGCGAGTGGAATTGGTGCCAGCGGCCCAAGAAAACTCGGCTGGCTTGCGCTTGGCGGCCTACGCCAAACCCGAATTGACCTCCACCGTGACGGGTGGATACGCGGGAGCGTCCTTGAGAGTGCGTAGCGCCAGCATGCCCGTTCGCGCCGGCCAACTGGTTCGCGTGGCCGCCCAGGCTCGCGTTATTCGCGGCAGCCCTCGATCGGATAGCGGGTTGTTGGTTTACGACAATCAGGTCGGCCCCAACTTAGGTCAACTGGTGACCGGCGCGGAGGGCTCAACCCAGTCCATCGAGCTGTATCGATTCATCGTCGAAGATGGCCCGTTTCGTATCCTGGCCGAATGCCGCGGGGAATGCGACATTGTGTTGGAGTCCGTGCGTGCCAGTGTCATCTCGCCCGCCACCAACCGCCGAAGTTTCGTGACTTCGCCGCGCAACTTGGCCAACTAAACTCGGCCAACTAATCGCGGAGCGTCGTCGCGGCTTCCAGGGCGGCTTGCTGTTCGCTCAAGTCAGTCGTGGTAGTGTGTCTCCTAGGTATCGCCGGTTGGTACCGCAGCAGTGTTTGCAAACCCGGTGTACCGCCGGATGGCGGACGCATGCATTGTTAGAGCGGCACGGACAAGCAGACTTTGTTGACTACGCACCCAGAGGAAACCCGCTGTGCCAAAATCGCAGTTAGCCTTGTCTCCAGTTGCCCGCGACGCTCAAGCCATTTGGATGGCTGGCGTGGAAGCCGTGCAACCATCTCGCTTGCTGCGCGACAAATTGCGCATCGATGGCACCTCCTTGTGGCTGGAAGATCGCGTAGTCGACCTCGATAAAACAAGGCGGCTGGTGGTGGTGGGCGCCGGTAAAGCCGCTGGCACGCTGGCCGTCGAGTTCGAGCGACAAATCTGTGTGCCGCTAAAGCATGCCCGCCCGGATTTAGACATCCGCGGCTGGGTCAACTGTCCGCAAGGAAGCTTTGACCCCAGCCATTTACCGCAGCATATTCATGTTCACGCAGCGCGGCCGGCTGGCATCAATGAGCCCACGCCCGAAGCCGTGGTTGGAACCACTCGTATTCTCGAACTGGTCAGTCAGTGCAATCAGCAAGACGTTGTCATTTGTCTGCTATCCGGCGGCGGATCGGCACTGCTCACCCTGCCGGTCCCTGGCATTACATTGCTGGACAAACAACAGGTCGCGCGGTCGCTGTCCGCCGCGGGCGCCAATATCGAACAGCTCAACTGTGTACGTCGCGCGCTCAGTCAAGTCAAAGGAGGCGGCTTGGCTCGAGCTTGCCGCGCTGGACGACTGGAAACATTGATCATCTCAGATGTGCTTGGAGATCACCTGCCGACGATCGCGTCGGGCCCGACGGACATCGACGCGACCGCGGACCCGGCGGCCGCTCTTACGATTCTGCGACAGCTAGATGTTATGGATGCACCCGAGTTAGCCGCAGTCGTCACTTATCTGCAAAACGCTCGCCGGCCATCAGCAACCTCGTCCAGCTGTGACATCCAGCATCTGATCTTGGGCAACAACGCGGACGCCGTCGACGCCGCCGGTGTCAAGGCAGTCGAACTGGGCTATCGCTACGTCATGGAGTGCGCCACCGGGCCGGAGCCCGACGTAAGTCAAGTCGCCGAGGGTGCCGTCCAAGCATCGTTGCAACTATTGCGGCAACGCGACGTGGATTGTTGGATCAGCGGTGGCGAGCCAACGGTGTCGCTGCCGTCGGCAGCACAAGCAGGGCGCGGCGGCAGGAATCAACATTTGGCCCTCGCCGTTCTACATGGCCTGGTCCAAGCCGGCTGGCCTGACGCGAGTCCATCTCTCGCCCGACGACAACTGGCGTTTCTCAGTGGCGGCACTGATGGCGAAGATGGTCCCACCACAGCAGCCGGTGCCTGGTTCGATGCTGCCATCTGGCAACGCGCGCAAGCGCTCGGACTAGATTGCCAAACGTTCCTGGACCGCGCCGACAGTTTTCATTTCTTTCAGTCCCTTCACAGCTTGCTAACCACTGGTCCCACCGGCACCAACGTCTGTGATCTGCGCGTCGCCGTAGCGTCCGTGGAAAACTAATCTATTGCGACTGTCACCAGAGAAGCGGCTGAAGAGAGCGCCCAGCCTAGATGTTGGTGTTCACTAAGCATTCAAAACTAGCTGGACAGCACCAGTGCTAGCTGAGAGCCAACAAATACCAACCCGACGCGTAAGCGAGAGAGAGTGTGGGTGTGGATGCTTCGACGTAACTCGTTCACTCGCTCACGCGTCGGGTTAGTAAGTGACTGGAAAGCGGCGTTATCGAGCCAGGCAAATTCAATGTTCCTAAGCTGGACGCTCTCTGAAGCCTGGACTCCAGCGGGATCAACGATGGTGGTTGCTCACCATCGTCAACAACTGGCCACATTCAAAAGCAAAAAGCGCTAGAACTTCGGCCGCGGCAGCCTTAAGAACTCGTTGACGGTGGGGGGCTTTTCGATGGTCCGTTCTTGCCACAGCCACCCCAGTGGACCATCACCGGACTTCTGGGTCTGATTCAAGACTTGAGGCTGATACCCTTGGTTGCCCAGCGTGGGCTTGGCTGCGGGCGCATCAAATGGATTGAGGAAATCCACCGTACTGTTCCAAAATTTCTTGGTGTTTCTACCCGCCTTGGCAAACATCGATTCTTTGGCGCGCCCTGATTTGTTTTTGCCTTGTAGCCAGTTCCAGGAAGGCATTTTGAACATCGACTTCCACGATTTGGAATTCGACTTGGTTGCGTTGTCCGAGCCGCCGTTAAAGAACGTACTTGTACGAACGTCCGACGGCATCGCCGACGTTGCACTCGCTGGTTGGACGGCCGCGTCGGATTTGCCAAATGGGTTCCACCAGGGTTTCGTTTCCTGGCCACTAGCCATGCTGCCCAGGCAAACCACAAGCACCGCACCAAAAACTGACCAACGAAACATGCCCAATACTCCTTTATCGGCCATACTACCTGGAACGACACCGGCAGCAGTTTTCTCCCGAGCTTCGCGCTCCGTCCTTCTCGGGACGAGCCGGCTGGAGGCTAACTACCAATGTGGCTGGAAGTGTGGCAACATTTGCGCTCGCTGTCGATAGCGAGTCGAAGCCTAAACCGACCAAGCTAGCATTGCTTTCTCAGCGGCAGCGAGTCCACCATCGCAGTCTATTCGTCGCCAACACAGGAGACAGCGATGGAGTGGCTGGCCACTACTTGGCGGGCGGCGTTTCCACTTGGATGTGCAGTTCACCCAACTGCTTTGCCTCGACATCACCGGGTGCTTGCGTCATCAGGTCCATGGCCCGCTGCGTCTTTGGAAAGGCGATGCAATCTCGGATGTTGTCCAACCCGCCAAACAGCATCACGACTCGGTCGATTCCCAGCGCGATACCTCCGTGGGGTGGAGCCCCGTAGCCGAGCGCGTCCAGTAAGAATCCAAACCGGTCTGCCGCCATCTCCGGAGAAATTCCCAGTAGCCCGAATACGGATTGCTGAATCTCCGAGTCGTGGATTCGGACCGTTCCACCGCCGGCCTCGTAGCCATTGATGACCAAGTCGTAGGCTTGCGCACGGCAGGCTTGCGGGTCGTCTTCGAGTCGTTCCAAATCCTGAGCGCGTGGAGCCGTGAACGGGTGGTGCATGGCGACCCACCGATCTTCGTCCTCGTCCTTCTCGAACATCGGAAACTCAACGACCCATGAAAAGTGCATTTGAGACGGATCGTACAGCTGCAACTCCGCGCCCAGCCGCTTTCTCAGTCCGCTGAGTCCCTTGCAGGTTACTTCCCACGTATCGGCCAGCAGCAGAATCAGGTCTCCAGGTTCGGTTTCGAAGCGTTGCTTCAGTCCTTCCAAGACCGGTTCTTCCACGTTCTTGCTGATCGGAGACCACAGCGCTCCGTCCTCTTCAACGCGGAACCAGGCGAGGCCTTTTGCACCAAAGTCATTCTTGACCAGCTCCGTCAATTCGTCGATGCGCTTCCTCGAAAACTCGGCAGCCCGCTTTTCCACTTTGATGCCGCGCACAAAACCGCCAGCATCCACGGCCCCGCGAAACACCCGAAACTCCGACTGGCGGGCCAGGTCACTGCAATCGACGATCTGCATCCCAAACCTTAGGTCCGGAGCATCGCTACCATACTTGGTTACGGCTTCGTCATAGGTCATTCTGGGCAATGGCGTTGGCAGCTGGATGCCCAAAATCTCGTGAGCCAACTTAGCCATCAATCCGTCGATCATCCCCATGACGTCGTCCGCATCGACAAACGACATCTCCATATCCAACTGGGTAAACTCCGGCTGCCGATCGGCCCGCAAGTCTTCGTCTCGGAAACAACGTGCGATTTGCACGTAACGGTCGTAGCCAGAAATCATCAGGATTTGCTTGTACAACTGCGGCGACTGGGGCAGGGCAAAGAACTGGCCCCAATGCACACGGCTGGGGACCAGGTAGTCACGGGCACCTTCCGGTGTACTGCGTCCCAAGATGGGTGTCTCGACATCGATGAAATCGTGTTCGGCGAAGTAGTCGCGCATGCTCTTGATAATGCGACTACGCAGCTCCAAAGTCTTCTGCATGCCCTCGCGACGGAGATCGATATAGCGATGCTTGAGCCGCAGATCCTCGCCGGGCAGCTCCTCTTGGTTGGGAAAAAATGGAGGAGTGCGACTGCGATTGAGGACCTGGACGTCCGTCGCCAGAACTTCTATTTCGCCGGTTGCCAGCTTGGTATTGTCTTTGCCCTCCAGCCGAGTCGACACCTTGCCGGACACTTGAATGACATCTTCACCGCGGAGGTCCTTGGCGGTCTGCAGATGCTGCGCACCGCTGTCCGGATTGACCACGATCTGCGTCTTGCCGTAGCGATCCCGGAGATCCAGAAAAATGGTGCCTCCGTGGTCACGGGACTTATCAACCCAGCCAGCCAGCGTTACTTGCTGGTCCACATCTGACTGTCGAAGCTGGCCACAGGTGTGTGTGCGTAGCACGTCTGGAAGTCCTTTTATGTCTGGCTGATTGGAGCAGATGCCGATGATGTGGCAGTTTGCAACGCGGCCTTGCCGAAATCGCAGGCCACGATTTTAGTGGTGCTTGAGAATCCGACTAGTGCGAGTCGCAGGCACAGCCGCCCTGCGTCATCGACGATGTTGGTCGCCTCGCATCTTCGAAAACCGGGGCCAACAGAAGCAGAACGCCCGGCTGGCAATCGCCGTGGATCGTCCCAGCTGGGCAGAAACCGCCGCTGGAAGCACCGCTGTTCTCGGATTAGGATCCTCAGCTCACATTCAAGCTAACCAGTTTGGCCGCGAAGAAACTTGGCGAGCCCGAAAGTCAGCGTGATGAGCCCGATTGACGATTGAATTCTTCCGGGTCAAACGGATCCGAGCTGGTCGCTCCACTGGTAGGCGGTCCAGCCGGCGTAGATGGAACCGATGGAGACGTGGTAGGGGATTCTCCCAAGATCGTCGCTAGCTCGCGTTCCAGCGCGTCGATTTCGGCCAACGTCGGAGCTTGCCCAGCGGGAAAACCCGATGGCACATCACCGGGATTACTACGAGGAACTTGCCGCAGCCCACTGGAACCGGGAGCAACAGGGACCAGCGTGGTTGCCGGATGGTAGGGCACAAAGCGCTGCTGGCCAACGGACGGCACGACAGGCTGCCCAGATTCCGAACCAGATCGGGCGGTTGCCAATGCGGTGACCACGGGGTTCTGCACAAATTCGATCCAGCTACCCAACTCGTTCAGCAGCTGGGTTTCGGTGACCGAGATAGCCGCCTGCTGCTGGATCCCGTGAGGAGTGGTCGCATATTTCAGCAGCGGCGAAATCTCCTTCGAGTTCTCAGCCACGTGCGGTAGCACTTGTCGCAAGTTTTCCGACGTAACGCGCGCGAACGCCTGGGCATAGGGTTCGCTGAGCCGCAAGCGATTGTTGCTAGTGACTCCATGGCAAGCACTCTGCGAACAGCGATTCATCAAGATTGGCTGCACCCTTTGCGAAAATCTGGACGCAATTTCGGGATGCATGGCCGTCTTGTGCAGCGTGGCCGAAGCGGTGGCCACGGGAAAGTCACTCTTGGGCTCGTCATTGGCCGACGATGCGGTCCGTCGAGGTGCATTCTTCAAAGGCTGCATGCCCAAGTAGGCCCGAAAATCGGGTTGCTCCAACAGCTTCCTCTTTACCTCTTGAGCCAGCTGCTTGACCCGAGGGTGTCCAGCCGCCTGACGAGCGACCTGCTGATAGTGCTCCGCGGCTTGTGGAACAAGATTGTTGGCCAAACACCAACGCGTCATCTGAAAGTGATCGCCAACACCCCATCGATCCACAGATGTCAATTTGTGCTGATAAACATCATCTTTGTCACGCCCGATGAAGGCGACTTGATTCGCCGGCAACGACACCTGAGAGTCGGCGGCCAAGTGGACTTGGTAGAACTCACCCCGCCGTTCGACGCGGCCTTCCATCAGTCTGTCGTTCTTCAACAAGACCGCGCCACCGGAGGACTGAGCCTGTGCTGTCGTTGCGGCACCGCCAATGACAATGAACAGGACAAGTGACAGGCAGCGCACGTGACGTTACTCCAGAACCGGAAACTGGGATATGATGGCGCCCGGAACGGTAGGTACTGGTCAGCTTCGATGTCAAGATCACTCCAGTCAGCGAAATGAGGAATCTTCATGACAGATTCACCGGCTTTGGAACGTGTCTCCTTGAGGTACAGTGGACGGGTCCAGGGCGTGGGTTTTCGCGTGACGGCCGTGGACATTTCGCGGCAGTACGAGGTCGTGGGCCAGGTCCGCAATATGCTGGATGGCACCGTGGAGTTGCTTGCCGAAGGCGCTCCTGACACGCTGCGAGCATTTGACGCCGCCCTACGTCAACGCATGTCCCGACACATTGTGGACGTGCGGCAGGCATGGTCGCCCATCTCGCAGGCTTCGTTTCACTCGTTTTCCATTGCGGAGTCCGAGCCCATCTAGCGCGGAAGCCTCAGACCGCCGTTTTTTCCTCGATTTGGTCGAACGGACCGGTCGGTGCCAGCGTAAACTACTGGAACTCCTCCCATACGGTTCGCGATCTGCCGGCTGAGATTGCCCTTGAGGTCTTGCCTGGGCGGGTCCGCCCGACTCCGTCTCGTAGGCCGGCAATTTTCCGCGGGGCATCTCGCCCGTCCCGCTACGGCCACACCTAGTTTCCGGGCCTAAACGCCCTCGAATTCGATACCAAAATGCTGATCTGACCGTCGACGAAAGCTGTTTCTTTGGGCACAATTGGTGCGAATTGCACGGTTCATTAGATGTTAATGTCCTGACCTAGGTAGCTACAACGAGCAAAAGCCGTAAGCAGTAACTAGGAAGAGAACGTGCCAGCGACAAGGCAGTTAAGAATCCCACTTCAGTCAACTCATGATGCTTGATATGCACTTTAGTCTTCCTCTGGCTCAGGCAGCGAATTCCTGGCTTACCGCCTGGCTGACACCAATTTGGTTTCTGGCGGTCGGCATTGCGATGGGCATGGTGATTCTGTTCGCCCTGGTGTTTCTGTTCCGGGCTCTATCCAATATTCCTGGGTGGCGAAATCTCGCCAGCAGCCCCACTGGGCACGTGGTGGCTGCCATCATCACTTTAGTGCTGACGGCTGCCATATGGTTCAGTTTGCCTAAGGATCTTTTGGGCTCGACGGATTTGAAGGAGCCATTGCTCTTGGGGATCGCTTTGCTGCTGTTGTGCGGCATCGTGGGCTGGGCATTTGTGTTTTGCGCCGCCAAGCAACCGGCCGATAGCGCGTTTGCCACGTTGTCCGAAGGCGCGGCAGCCTACTTGGGCGTTTGCTCGCTGGTGATCGTGCTGATTGGGGCTGCTGTGTGGGGTTTGGGCTACGTGTTGCCTGAACCCATCGTGGCCGAACCTGTGAAGGCGATCGCCACCATCCCTGATTTGTTTTCGACCGGAAAAAGCACGCTGACCAAAACGGTGGACGCGGCTCCAGCCACCGGCGAAGCGCCATTCGTCGAGTTCGATCTGCCCATCAACTTTGATTTGCTGGCCGCGCTGGACATCTCCAGCGACAAGACCGTAATCCTGGGGGACGCGGCGGACAGCGCACAGTTCAGTCGAGTTCCGATCCGTTTGGGCGCTGCTGAGACGTTGTCGTGGACCAAGTTCCAGAAGATCGAGGAACTACCCGTGCCCTACGACGAGGGTACCAAACTGTACGTGCAGAACCGCGAGATCGATCCGGCCACGGTAACCGTGGAAGTCCTGACGAGCCCGCCAGTGCCCGAATCGACATCGCTGGTAATCACCGCCCTGGCCGTTGTGTTGATCGGAGTCGCCCTGCTATTGCAACAATCGGTGGCTCCCAGGGCGTCGGCGGTGGCCCATGCAACCATCAAGAACGAACTGGCCCAGCCCCTGTTCCTGGTGCTGATGTTGCTGGGCACCTTGGCCATCGTGCTGTACGAGTTTCTATCGTTCAACACGTTTGGAGAAGATATCAAGCTGCTGAAAGACTGTGGCATTACGACCATCATGCTGTTGGCCGCGTTTCAAGGAATCTGGTCCGCCAGCAGTTCTATCAGTGACGAAATCGAAGGCAAGACGGCACTGACCGTATTGAGCAAGCCCATTCAGCGGCGCAGTTTTGTTATCGGCAAGTTTCTGGGTATTTTCTGGGTGCTGGCCCTGATGTTCTTCATCCTGGGCACGTTTGAGCTGGTCGCTGTAGCCTACAAGCCACTGTACGATGCGCGGGAGGCCGCCAGCGAAGCACCGACCTGGCAACTCTGTCATCGCGAGATGATCAGCACCGTACCAGGGTTGGTGATGGCCTTTATGCAATCCGTTGTGCTGATGGCGATCAGCGTGGCCCTCGCAACGCGTTTACCGCAATTGGCAAATCTAGCGGTGTGTTTTGCGATCTACGTCGTGGGCAACCTGACGACCAGCTTGGTCAGTAGCACGCTGGAAGGGTTTGAGATTGTCCGATTTGTGGCCACTCTCATTTCCACGATCATTCCCATCCTGGAACACTTTTCGCTCCAGGCCGCGATCGACGCGGGCAATCCGATCACCATGTCGCTGCTGTCGGGCAACTTGATTTACTGCCTGCTATACGTGCTGTTGGCCATGTTCTTGGCCCTGCTGCTGTTCGAAGATCGAGATTTGGCGTAGTCGTCACACTTGCGTGCATCCGGGGGTCGAGTCGCAACTATGAAAGTACAATCCAGCAATTCGGTCGAACTGCAACCTGTTACGATGGAGGGCTCGAGTGCGTGCCAGGTACGCTGGTTGCTCAGTCGCGACGATGGGGCCCCCAGCTTTGCCATGCGTCAGTTCGAGGTCGCACCAGGCGGTTACACGCCGCGACACCACCATCCCTACGAACACGAGATCTATGTGATCGAGGGCCAGGGCGAAGTCTACGAAGGCGACACGCCGCATCCGATATCGGCCGGTGACGTCATCCTGGTCAAACCGGACGACGTTCATCAGTTTAAGAACGTGGGCGACAGCACACTAAAGTTTCTGTGCTTGATCCCCAACAGCGCCGACCAACGCCCGGCCGATCAGCAACCTGAGTGCTCGGCGGTCGACAGCGGCAGTGGACGCACATCCTAGTCCCGGCCGTCCGGCACCCTAACACCCAGCGGTTGTGCTCAGCTATGCCAGCTGGAGTCGGCTACTTCCACTTGTCTTGGGCGGGAATGTAGGGGTCAATGGCCTCGAGCTCGGATCCAGGAACGGTGGCTGCGAATCGGACACCTAACGCCGCCACACTGTCCGCGGCTTCGGTCAGCTGCTGGCGATTGTTCAATTTCAGTTGAACACTCTTATAGACGGCCAGGATGTTATCCAAGAGGGGCTGGTTGAGCTTCTTTTGAGCGGCGGCCAAGCGTTTAGCGGATCGCGAGGCCCGCTTGGCCGAGTTGATACCATAGGCAGCTTTTTCAGTTGCGGTCGCCGTGCTGCGTAAGCTGAACTCCAGCTCAGCGATCATCCCAGCCATGAACAGTTGTCGGAGACGATTGCGATCCGACGCATCATTGGTCTTGCCGTTCGTCCGTACAAAATTGTGTCGGATCGAGCCCTGCGACCAGGACACGATTTCGAAGTCCATGCTACCGGCCTTGTGGCCGCCCACGTTGACCAGTCGCTCGTCTGGCACGGTATGACAGCGATAGCAGCTTTGCGCTACCAAATAGACGTTGATCGGGTTTCTCATGCCGGCGGCGATACTGCTGCGCAATCGTTCCAAGCGATGGGCGGCGGATTCGGACTCGCGCGTCGCACCGTTGCCGCCGTAATCGTTGTGCAGCTCGACCCAGTTTTTAGCCGCGCCGTGGCACGACTCGCAGGAGATACCTGAGATAGCTTGCAGCCCGTGCTGCTGATCAGCCTGCATCGTGTAGTGACACTTGATGCACGCCGAATCTGTCTTGAACGACTGAATACCCAGCTTGCTCGCAATCTGCTTGGCCGCAGGCTGTCGGTGCAGGGTCAAGAATGTCTCGTGATGCGGCGTTTGTTTCCATACACTGACCTCCGCCGCATGACACTTTTCGCAGTTGTCATAACCCAGCACTTGATGTGGATTCAAGTGCACGTCCAACTGCGAATCGCGCGGATCGCCATCATTGTTCAGTGTCATTCCCAGGCAGGCGCCCATCCACAGCGAAACCAGGACTCCGATGGTAACTTTTTTCATAACACCTGCTCGTTTGGACTGAAAGCCTAACGCAATTATTTGTCAAAAGTTCATACGAACGGGATAGCGATGCTGCTCATGGATTACCGAACAGAGCCTAGCTGGACAGCGCCGCTTCAGCTCGTGACAGCATTCCTAAAGTGGTTCGTTGATATTGATACGGAGATTCCAATAGTAACCCGAAGCGTGAGCGAGGCATTTCACGTAACTCATTTCCTCGCTCACGCTTCCGGTTACTATTGGCCGCAAAGTGGCGCTGTCCAGCTAGTGCGTTGGAAACTTAGCCCATACAAGCCTTGTATCGACCGTTGCTGGCATCACGCGTGGAATGAACCCCAGTTTTTTTGGAACGGCCAATCGGTGCTTTCCGCAGAACCCATCTAGGCGTCAATGGTGACCGGTGATGTGGGGCGACTGACACAGGTCAAACACTCATCGTCGGCCAACTCGATCGAGATCTGGCGATCGTATTCGACTTCGCCGGACAGCAACTTGACGCGGCAGCAACCGCAGACGCCGCTGAGGCAGCCGCTGGGAATGTCGACCTGGCTTTCGCGGGCCAACTCCCACAGACTTTGTTGCGGATCGCTCCAGGCGGTATCAACCTGACTGTGCTCGAAGCGGACCGGCACGCTCTCGACCGGACCATCCGGAACGGGACCATTGTCCGTCACCGTTCCTCCAAAGGACTCCCAATGCACGCGTTCCGACGACACACCGGCCGCCTGTAGACCATCACGCATGGACTGCATCCAGCCATCGGGACCGCACATAAAGTAATCGCCTTCGAGCGGCCCCATGGCTTCTACCAAATCAGCAGGCTCGAATTTGTCCGGTCGAAACTGGCCGGGCAGGTCGTTGGCCAGCCTGGCAAGTTCCTTGTCGCCGGCGCGGCTCATAAAGGTATGTATACGGCATTGCGGGAAATCGTGCTGCCAAGAATGCAGACTCGAACCGAGTGGCCAGTGGTCCAGGTCGCGGACTTGATAGAACAAATGCACGGGTCGCTGCGGCGTCTGTTCAAGTGACCAACGCAGCATGCTGGCCATGGGAGTGATGCCTACGCCCGCGGCCAGTAAAACCAAGGGCCGGCGATGTTCCGCAGGCAAGTAAAACTGGCCGTTTGGTCCACCGATCAACAAGCAGTCTCCCAGATGGATTGTGCGATGCAGCCAGTCGCTCAGCCCACCATTGCGTGGTGGTAGACCGCCGGCTTCTTCAGGCAACTGACGTTTGACCGTGATCCGCCAGTACCGTGGATCGGGCGAACTGGACAGGGAGTAGCACCGCGTGGTTTGATACGCTCCGGCCATCGCCGGTCGCACCATCAAATGCTGCCCGGGACGAAAGCTCGGCAGACTTTGACCGTAGGGATCAACCAAGTAGAAGGACCGGCAGTCGACGGATTCGTCGACGATTTCCGCCACCTCCATAACCCGCCAATCGAGCGATGGTTCTCGGCCACTCAGGTCGTGCAGTTGGGAGTTGAGACGCACGACTTCGGCGGCCTGCCGCAAGTTCCGCAGGCTGCGCGCCCGGATCTGCCGCTTGGCCCGCCGAGCTCGGCTGGTGGAAAAGCCAATCGCCGCAAACTGGGACATCGATGTCAGCAACAGGAACGTGGCTGCCACCAACAAGATGATTGTTTCAGTCACCAGAAATCACACTCCGTACAGAGTTCCGCCCGAGGTTCTGGGTAGCAGGTAGGCCCGCGTAGGCGGACTTCGGTTCCGTTTTTCGAGCTCCCCCAAAGTGGCCCCGTAGCCTAAATCGACGGGTAGCTTGCTCAGAAACGTAGGTTACGAGTTAGGCAGCCACATCGAATTTTGGCGGCAAGTGGCATGCGTTGACAAAAAGTGCGGCTACGATTAGCCTCACCCGCTCTGTAAGATCTATTCCCCTTAGAACCGCCGTATCCCGCATTAATGCCCCAACCGGAACCCCCGCTGCCCGAGCTCGACAAGGTCAAGCTGTGCGAAGAACGTATTGGGTACAGGTTTTCGAATCCCGAATTCTTGCGGTCCGCGTTGACCCATGCCTCGGGGGCCGCCAACCGCTTGGCTTCCAATGAACGGCTGGAGTTCTTAGGCGATTCCGTGCTCGGGTTCACGATTTGCGATTGGCTATTCCGAGAGCACCAGGAGTACCTGGAAGGCGAGCTCACTCAGATCAAGTCCGCGGTTGTCAGCCGCCGTGTGTGTGCCCGCGTCAGCCGCGAACTGAAACTGGAATGCTGTTTGATCCTGGGCAAGGGCATGCAGCAAGCCATGGGCGTACCCAGCAGCCTTCTGTCCGACGTGTACGAAGCGATTATCGCGGCCATTTATCTAGACGGCGGGATCGAGGCCGCGCGTGACTTTATCTTGAGAACCATTGGCAAGGAATTGCAGGAAGCCATCGAAGGCCATTCGATTGGCAATTACAAATCCGCGTTGCAACAATTGTCTCAGCGGGAAAACGGCCTGGCTCCCACTTATCGCCTGCTGTCGGAATCCGGGCCGGATCACAGCAAGATGTTTCAGATCTCGGCCGAAATCAAGAAGCGAAAGTTCGCGCCCGCTTGGGGCAAGACTAAGAAGGACGCCGAACAGCGTGCCGCCGGCAATGCCCTGGCAGAATTGCGCGGCGAAGACCCACCTTACGGCGCCTAGCACCCGCGCCAGACGCTTTAACGACTTGCGCAAGACGCTTTGGCCGGCCGCGCGAGGCGCTCTGGCTCGGCGGACGAACCATCGCCCGCGCGAGCCATTGTCAATTCGGACCGCACACCGAACAACCGTTAGCGTCACGACGGACTATACGTCACTAGCCACAGGGCACTCAAATCCTGGCCGATAGTCACGAGTCAGCATGGCGTTGGCTTCGTCCGAATTGGTGAACCGTTCTTGTTTGGGATCAAACTGCAACTGGGGTCCTAACGACAGTCGGTACTTGTCCAAATCAACACCATTCTTGGTCAGATGAGCCAGCGTCCGATCCAAGGTGGCCTGATTGTCGTCCAAGCTTTGGACCTGGGATAGCGCGCTGCGCAAATCGGACGTGGAAACGCGATCCTCTTCGCCAACGTAGTACGAGATATTCCCCAGGTGACTGATCGCGGCCGACAAATGGCCCTCGCGAACGTCCGCATGCAGTACGTCCGATTCGCGGCGGCGACACGCCTCGATGAAGTTCCCAAAATGGCCGCTGTTCAAGTCACCGCCGATCGTAAAGTCTTTGACCAAATTGAAGTCCAGGTCGTAAACGGCGCAGTGGTTGTAACTGGTTTGCACCATGTAACCCTCGGTGCCGTAGAAGACAACTCCGATCTTGTTGCCCTTGGTCGATGCGAACAGACGATTCAGCTCTGTATCGTCCGAATCGTCGACACTCAGCCCACGCGTTTCAAAGACGATGCACTTGTCGCCGTAGTCGTAGATGGAAATCTCCGTATTGGCGGTATCTCCGGCGTCTACGTAGTCTTCGTCGTTGCGTTCGGCTTGGTAGCCCAGCCGACCGCCGTAGCTGATGATGGACTGGGGATGCGTGTCGATGCCCAAGCCCCAGCGGGCGATATCGGTCTGGTGGGGACCTTGGTTGCCCAGGTCACCATTGCCATAGGCACGTTGCCAGTGCCAGTCGTAGTGAAATTGCTTCCGCGTCAAACGCGGCTCAGTGTAGGCGGCAGGACCACTCCACAAGTTGAAGTCCACGTTGTCGGGAAGGGGATAGTCCCCCAGCTGTCCGATGGACTTGCGGCGCTTGTAACACAGTCCGCGCGCGAACTTCACTTCGCCGATCTTGCCGGACTGGATGTATTCGATGGCCCCAATCACAGCTTGGCTGCTACGGCACTGCGTACCGACTTGGCACATGCGTTTGTATTTACGCGCGGCCGCGATCAGCGCGGCTCCCTCCGCGATGTTGTGGCAAACCGGCTTTTCGATGTAGGCGTCCTTGCCGGCTTGCATGGCCCACACGCCGCCCAAGGCGTGCCAATGATTAGGTGTCGCGATGCTGACCATGTCGACCGTTTTGTCATCTAAGATCCGGCGAATGTCCTTTTCGAATTTAGGACGTGTGCCTTGTTGCTCCTGGATCTGCTGCGCTCGGTTATCTCCACGTCCATCGTCGATGTCGCACACGTGAGTGATCTTCACCCCCTCGGCCTTGAGCATTTCTTTGACGTGGGTGCCCCCGCGACCACCGGCGCCAATAATGGCCACGTTCAGCTGAGAAATCGGTGATCCCTGAGCTGTGGTGGTTTGCTCTTGGCTATGGACACTAGGAACTCGAGTTAGCAAACCCGCGGTCGTGCCAGCGGCGACCGCCTGCTTGATAAAGCCACGTCGATGTTGTTTACTCATCCGATTCGCCTCCAGAAGTCTTGGGTCGGAATTAATGCAGTGGGGATCTGCGGCAGGGTGGAATAGTTCGGCCCACATCATAACATGCCCGCTGATGAGTTGCCTTGCCGCGTGCGACTGGCCGACCGAATCCGGGCAAACGAAGGGATCGCGTGAAAAAACAGGAGCGAGCGGATTGGCTACTCAAAAGGTTGGACGAATTTTACCCGGAGCCACCAATACCTCTGGAACACCGAGACGCTTACACATTGCTGGTGGCCGTGTTGCTCAGCGCCCAATGCACAGACAAGATGGTCAATCGCGTGACGCCAGAGCTGTGGAGACTGGCTGACAATCCAGCCGACATGGCCCAGCGCAGCGAACAAGAAATCCTGGCAGTGATCCGACCGTTGGGGCTGGCACCCCGCAAGGCCAAGGCCATTCGTCAATTGTCTCAAATCCTGGTCGACCAATACGAAGGCAACGTTCCGCCGGATCAGGCGGCTCTCGAAGAGCTGCCCGGGGTGGGGCACAAGACAGCCAGCGTCGTGATGGCGCAGGCTTTTGGTGAGCCGGCCTTCCCGGTCGATACGCACATCCATCGACTGGCCCAGCGTTGGGGCCTGACATCGGGCCAAAACGTTCTGCAAACCGAAAAAGATCTGAAGCGGCTATTTCCGCGCGAGAGCTGGAATCGACTGCATTTGCAGATCATCTACTACGGCCGCGAGCACTGTACGGCCCGCGGCTGTGATGGCACACAGTGCACGTTGTGCCGCGAACTGTATCCGCGTCGCCGCTCTCCCGTCGTGACCCGCAAGGCTTAGTAGTCTCGACCATTGCTCTTGCGGCCAGAGATGACATTTTGCGACAAACTCAGGGCCACCGTGCCGGGACGGATGCCACCGCAGTTTATCCGTTCGCAGAGACGGTTTTTTTCGGCGACAACAGTTACCGTCAACAGCAACATGCCCTAGCGACTCGCATCTGCACCTCGACATGTCTGATCCCAGCCCCACGATCCTACCCTTTCCCACGACCGCCGGTGCAGAAGAAGACCCGGTCGTCATCACGGGTGTCGGCATGGGAGCCAGCTTGGGTTCGAACCGCGAACAGATTTGGCAAGCTTTGCAGTGTGGACACAGCGGCATCCGTCTGACCGACGAACACGATCCAGTGGGTACTTTGCGCTTACCCACTGGCATGGTGGACTGGCTGGAAGCAGAACCAGGACAGCTTAAATCCATTCAACTCAGCCGCCACGTCGCGAGCGAAGCCGTGGAAGACGCGCGACTCGACTGGTCGGAAGTCGACCGCACTCGATTTGCTTGTAGCATCTCCGCCCAGTTCGGTGACATCGGTTATCTGTATGAGCCGGCTGAGCTGCGCGACACGTCTCCCAGCCGTCCCTGGTGGAACCAGTTGCTCCCATGCACGGCCACGTCGATGGTGGCTAACGAACTGCAGTTGTTCGGACCGCGTCTGTGCCATACGACCGCCTGTGCCAGCGGTCTGGTCAGTACCATTGCCGCGGCCCGCATGCTGCAGTCAGGCCAAGCGGACTACGCCCTGTGCGGTGCAGCGGATGCCGTTAGCGAATTGGTAATTGCGGCCTTCCACCGCATGGGAGTCTTGTCGACCGGCCCGACGGTCGCATCAGCTTGCCGCCCCTTTGACCGCACGCGTAGCGGCTTTGTGATGGGCGAAGGGGCCGCCATGATGGTATTGGAGCGTCGGTCGAACGCCATGCGGCGCGGCGCGCGGATTTACGCCGAAATCGCCGCCTCCCAGACACTGTGCCAAGCTCATCACGTTACCGGGTTGGATGGCGACGCGCACACGCTCAACTACTTGATTCAACGACTCGTCGATCGAGCGGGATGGACCTATCGCGGACCGCAGTACATCAATGCTCACGGCACTGGCACGCAGCAGAACGACCGCAGTGAATTGAGCGCCATTCGGGACGGTCTGGGAGATCTGGCGAACGATGTCCTCATCAGCAGTAACAAAGCCGTGGTCGGGCATTTGATCAACGCGGCCGGCAGCCTCGAACTGGCCGTGACCGCGCTGGCACTTCGCGACGGATACGCGCCGCCTACGATGCATTTGCAGGAGCCTGAACCGCTAGGCCAACTGGATTGCTTGCCAATGCAAGGTGTGCAAACGGAGTTGGACCGAGCGCTGAAACTGTCCTTGGCCTTCGGAGGCCACTTGGTCGGCGTCGCCCTACGTCGCTGCCCGTTTGAAGACTTCCAGCGGACGCCGGAGCCGCTGCACTCCCAAGCGCTCATTCGCGACCAAGGCTGGACCGAGCGTCGCCGCGCTGCCTAAACGCAATTCCGTTGAGTTTTCCCGAACGCTAGTTGATGCCACCAGATCGCGTCTTTTCTACACCGTTTAGCAGCAATACCGTTCACTTTTTCATAACTATTGATTCGGCAAAGGTTTTTGTCATCGGCTTGGGCTTGCGATGCTTGGTACGTTTCTTGAGCCA
>JANQOL010000104.1 GCA_028289675.1 Pirellulaceae bacterium | reverse complement strand
CTCGAGGTACGACGACGCTCGAGTATGACGAAGTTGGCAGGCTCATCAAAAAGACGGAACCAGACGGACAACAACTAGTCTACGCGTATGATTTGGCTGGCAGGCAAACGTCTGTTGCCTCATTGGCGGGCACCACCAGATACGAGTACGACGCCGTGGGCCGGTTAGTTAAAGTTGTCGACCACAACGACCGGGAAACCAGCTACACCTACAACGCGGCTGGAGAACTCAACACCACACAGATGTGGAACGGTGTCACCGAGGAGAGGGAATACGATGCTCGAGGACGGCTGATTGGGCAAGCCGCCTACGATGCCAACAGCGTCAGGCTGACAGACTATCGGTACGACCTGGATGCGACAGGACGCTTGGTGTCGCGCGTCGAAACAGATCGGCGGGTGGACTACATGTATGATGCTGCAAATCGCATCGTTAAAGAACAAATATTTGTTTCGGAGATGGAACCCCATGTGATTGAGTACATCTATGACGCAGTGGGTAACCGACTAGCGAAGAATGACTCGATCGAAGGCAACACGACCTACGGCTACGATGAAAACGATCGTTTGACCCATTCTTCGGCTGCCGGCCAGTTGACGACCTATACCTACGACGCGGCGGGCGCCCTGGTGACGCGGGAATCGAATGGACAAACAACCACCAACGTATGGGACGCCGAAGGTCGGCTGCTGTCGACTCTCGTCGAAACGCCAGGATCGAGTCAGCTAGAGCAATACGAATATGACTGGAGCGGGCAGCGTACCAAGGTTGTGCGCGATGGTAATGAAGTCCGCTATCTGCAGGATCTGTCAGGCTCGCTCGCCAGGCCGCTAGCGGAATATGATGCTGCCGGAGGTTTGTTGGCCGCCTATACCAATGGACTACAGCGGATTAGCGAATCGCGGGGCGACGAGGTCGAATTGAGTTTGGCGGACCGGCTGGGTTCCGTCCGCATGATCCTGGACGAAGCTGGAGCCATCGTGGCTACCTTAGACTACGACGCTTTTGGCAATTTTCTCCAGTCGATGGGCTCCGTCGACACAGATTTGCGGCTCAACGGTGAGCCACGTTCCAGAGTTAGCGGCTTCGACTACTTGCGTGCCCGTTATTACGATCCGCAGACCGGTCGATTCCTTTCCCAAGATCCGTTTGCCGGACTTTTCGCGGACCCGGTCAGCCGGCATCGCTATCTTTACGCCGCCAACGACCCGGTGAATGCAACCGATCCTTCAGGCAGGGCCACGCTCCCGAATACCTTACTGACAATTAGTTTGTTCTCCCTCGGGATTGGCACATCGGCGTTCTTGAAAGAAAAGGCGGTTGGCAAGACGAATGATGTGGCCTTCGATGCGGCCATCGATGCAATCCAGACGACGTTGATTGTCGGGGCCATCGCCGCGGCGTCGGAGGGCATTGCGGTTGGGCTGTTGATTTATGGTGGCTGGACTTTAGGTCAGGAAATTGCTGGAGCAACGACTGTCGCTCCCGGGACGCAGGCCTATGAGGCTGCTCATGCGGAGGGGGGAAGCTTGTTGCTGTATCGAGCTGCAGTTGTCCTCGACAGTTTGCTACTGTTTAGTGCCGCGCGGAAGTTTCACCAGCGAGGAAGTGCCGAGGTCGAGACGGCTCGCGTTGGCGCTCTAGAGGCCACCTCTCAGTTCTTTGCGTCCATCGGTGTGCGAACGCAACCGAGATTCGCGTTTAGCGTTCCCATCGGACGCGGCAATCCAGGCTTTGGCTCGGGGCGAACCGGAGGTGCTGGACCGCGGCGGGTGGAAGCACCTGGAGCGCCGCAGTCGGGACGAGGTTCTCATGAGAGCCATCGCGGAGCAGAACTTGATCGCCTGCCCAACTTCCTACGCATCCAACGGGAGATCGGAGAGCAAATAGGATTGGTTGCCCGAAGGTTCCTAGGTCTGGACACGGATCCGCGGCAGGTGGTGAACAGCATCAATGATGCGTTTCGCCCTCCCGCTGAGTAATTCCAGGCTAGGCATTGTCCCGTAAATGTTGACTTCGCTGGCGGCGCCTCCATGCCTGTGAGCCACTCGGCGCTAGCCTCCACACTTGTGAGCCGACGGCGCTAGCCGCGGGCCTAGAAATATTCAGCATACCGGTGCTGATTGGAACGTAAGTACAGGGTTGATTGTGGGAGGTCGAAGACAAGATTAAACCGTTTCAAGAAATCTCCACCGACCAGGCTGAATTTTTGACCGGCTAGGGAGCCAGCAAAAAATGAAACGTGCACGTCTTCGAATTCTTGGGCCCCCACGGCAAACCGCGGCAGTTTAGATTTCAGCGTTTTGATCTCGTGCCCGCTCGAATCGGTGACCTTGCTTTCTTCAATGACGTCCAGCTGCTTGATGGTTGGGTGGTTTTCAACGAACGTATCATCCAACAACATAAACCCGCTGTATCCGGAGTGAATCAGAAACTGCTGACGAATGGCACGCTCGCCGGTGGGAATGCGGCCCTCGATAAACATCATGCCATTGTCGATGTTGATGTCCAAACGATCCCAGTCGGTGACCTTGCTCGGCACGCGGTCGTGCAATTTTATTTCCGAGCGATCAAAGTCAATCTCGATCACGGGACTCTTCAACTGGCTTGGTCCCAGTTTGCCGTCGGTATGGTGACCCGAGCGGGCCGATTGAAAGATCGTCACATCGTCTAAACGCAGGGGGCCTATTGTGAGTGAGAAACCGCGGCCAAACGAAGTTTGAGACGAACCACCCCAGCTCTCCACATCGGCTACCGCGTCTAAATTGATTTCCGGCAATTGTTCTAGGGCCGACTCGGTTAACGACGCTTCGTCGGCCGCCGTATGCAGCATCAGACGGATCGCAAAACTGTCGTTCAAGATGGCAGGAATTGAGATGTTGTTCCAAGGGGTCAAACGAAACGGAATCTTGCTTGTTGTTTGGTTGTTGGGTACGTCGTCTTGGACCGCTGGCACCGGCTGCAATTCGCCTTGAGAGACCAGCGTGTTTGGCTTCTCTTTCAGGAGTCTGTGCCTGGCGTAGTGGAACGCACCGTACAGGCCGGCAGTACTCAACAGCAGCAATGCCAGTAAGCCAATCAGGCGGCGTTTGGGGACTCGTTTGGCGAAGGGCATCAATGCGTAGGACTCCTGTGCTGTCGATCAGAATCGCCGCGTACGCGGTCACCTGGGGTGAAGTGAATTCACGGCTTCAGCGCGATCTCAAGTTGTAACTGAGTCTCGATAACTCGTTTACAACCACAGCCAGGCAAATTTGTTGAATCTCGTTTCAGCACTTAGCAACGTGGCTTGTTCTAGGGTTGCCCAAAATCTAAATTCCTTTGTGCGGACATGTACCGCCATTAGATCACAACTCCAGACGAATTTCTGAGCTTCGAGGTAAGGGATAGACCATGAATAGTGATGCAGTCATCGAACAACTGAATGAGATTCTCAAGCATGAATGGACGGGTGTGGCTCAATACTCGCAAGCGTCCTTCATCATTGAAGGTCCTTGGCGGGAGGTCTACGCGGCGAAGTTCGAGGACGATGCCAAGGAATCTTTTGGGCACGCCAAGTTGATTGGTGACAAGATCGTGGCCTTGGGTGGTGTACCGGTAGCCCAGCGCAACGAAATCAAGCAGTCCCGTGATCTCGTGGAAGTGCTGCAAAACAGTCTCGAATTTGAATCCAAGGCGGTAGAGATGTACATGAAGGCTTTAGAACTAGCCGAAAACAACCGGCCATTGGTGATTTTCCTGGAAGAGATCTTGCTCCAGGAGCAAGAGGGTGTCGACGAGTACACCAAATTGCTGCGTGAAACCGAAGCCGCGGCAGGCGGCAGTGCCGCACGAAAGTCGGGCTAGCGGGAGACGCACTCCAGAGAATGCTCTGGTGCTTTGTCACTTCCTAGTCTTTGGACCAGCCAACACGCGCTAGCGTCGGTTCCTTGCGAACAGCGGGGCTAGCGCGCTTTGCCGCCAGCCATTACAGGGTGGTGCCTACGAATCTTCGGAACCCGGTTCACAACGGTGACGAAGTTCGCGTGAGCCCCGATAGTGGTGCGTTAAGAGGCAACCGAGAGCTTGTGAATGCCAAGCACCGGGGCATTGTCGCGCGGACGCGAGTGAAGGACGCTCTTGTTGGCGGGGTTTTTGCCTAGCACAGACCGCAAGCCGGTCATCTCCGTGCGCGTCATTTCAATCCTGCTCTGCACAAACCAGCCTACTCCTTCGCTGAAGGATTCCTGGCGCAGCACGATGGGCCGCTCCAACTCAGAAGATCTGCTGGCAAAAACCATGCGGCAATTCGGGTCATCCCCTTGAATGACCGCGATCACAGTTTCTTTCATGCTGTCTCCGCCAATCAAATCGGCTGGTCAAAAGCGATCGGAAGATCGTTGTTTTTGAAACTCGATCTCAATAGTAGCAGCTAACGCTTGCGGCGCCTATCCGGATGATCGGGGGAGAGGCGAGAAACGCGACCAATTTGAGGCGGGCGGACCACGCGCGTTCTTTCGGGGCTGAACCTGAGAGTTCCGAGACCTGCGCGAATTGGTGGGGTACGTAGGCTGGCGAGTTCCTTTAGCGATGCGGTTGCTCGTGGTTGTGCTCCATCATCGAGGCATACCGTTTCTTCATCGACTACGAGTGCTAACAGTGTTCTATCAGGAGACCACGCGCCTCCGCAGAACAGTCCGTCGGCCCGAGGCCTTTGAATGATCTGCCAGCCGTTCAGGTCAAGTATTTGGTGCTCGACACTGGTGCAGCCCCTTAGGAAACGCGTATCGGGGCTGAATCGGGAATCTGACCGGGAAATCTATGGACGCGATCTACGTAGGAAGCACTAAATCGCGGGTTCGAAAGTGTGGGTGCCGTTTGACCATCGCGACTAAAAGATTTCCGGTCTCATCGGCGTCTCCTTCGTACGCAACACGTTGCACCCACCAGCCCGATAACGAAAAGTGACGATGGTTCCGGAACGGCGGCAGCACTAGCTGGATGAATAGTGAGTTGAATTGATTCCACCGTCCCGACCCCAGTGCCGCTGAAATCCGTGGTCGTATACGTGCCCGGAGTCAGGTCATCAAATTTGCCGTTCAACCCCAATGTCGACAAGGAAAATGTGCCGCTGCCGGAAACGCTGTATGGAAGTCCTGCAACTGAGTTGAAGGCAACTCCAGGCGAAATCCCAAAGAAGTCAAAGGAAGGAGGGCCATCCGCAATAAACAATTCGTTGAGCGGGATCGCCGGGAGCTTGGGACTAACGCTGAGCGAGAACGAACCTGTCAGCAAGGGCGCTGGTGTTGGTACGAAAGGAGGGCTCTTAGGTGGAGGTGTTTCAAACGAGACAAAGTCGAAATTTCCACCGATGTAGCCTGCGGGCTTGTTACCCTGCCAGATACCTGACCCCGACATCGTGACTGAGATGATGTCCGATCCCGGAGTCCCGGTGACATCGATTGAGACGTCGGCTTGAGCTTGAGCCGCTGCGAATACTGTGATCGTGAAGATAACGCAGCATGAGCAAAGGGTTGTCATTCTCATTTCGTTTTGCTTTTTCATTTCCTTTTGGGTTGTCAGATAATGGCCGCTCACCTAAACCACGCGCGTATTGACGATTAAGCTTGGGCCTGCCTGCGTCGTCTCAGACCGAAGCCGCAGCAGCCAAGGCCCAGCAGGGCGAATGTGGAGGGCTCCGGAACGGCGGCTGTTGCGGATGCGCTCGCTGTTCCGTTAGGGGAAAAAGTTGGCGGAGCGGGCCCCGAGACGTAGGCGAAATTACCAAGCTCAAACGTTAACGCGCTAAAATCTAGGGCTGTACCGTCAGCTGGGGGTAGTCCGTTGCCGCCTGAATAGAGTTCGAAATCAAACGTGTTAGTGCCATTTGTCCAGCGACTGCTCCCGAAAAGGTCCCCTGTAGGCGTCATTGCTATTGCCCCAAACACGTCTCCGACGTCATCCCAATACACGCCTATATTGGGTGTTGTACCATTGGGGACAAAGCTGTATGTGCCGTTCCAAGCTGCCCCCGCTCCACTGGCGCCCGAAATGGTTGTTTCCCATGGAGCATTGATCGCAGCGTACTGGTTGGTCCCAATGAAACCTGCTGGACTACCCCACGTAAAACTGCCAGGCGTGGATGAACTGATCGTTGCGCCATCAAGTGGATCACCTGCTTGATTGACCAAAAAGGAAAAGCTGACATCTGCTTTGGCGATTGTGGGAAAGGTAGCAAGGAAGAGCAGCCCGCTCAAAAGGAGCGAAGAGCGGAGAATTTCTTTGGTGCAAATCATGTTTGAGTTCTATTCAGATTTCAGGAAGCGGTTTGATCGAGCGGCGTACGGACGCTGTCGATTAGAGCCTTTCCGGCATTCCTTTGTCTCAGATCAAAGAAACAAGAAAGGGTGGGAAAAAAACAAAATGCAAGCCGCGTTCTTGTGAACGACTTTTGAGGGGAGAGGTGGAGGAAATCGATGGATTTAAGGAGAATCACGGTAATGTTGAGGGTGCGCTTTCTTCCGCATCGTCTCTGCAGTTAGCCCGAAATTCTCATTTTTTTTCATTTCCCCCAACTGAAAACTGCAGGATAAATCGTTGCGTAGCGCGGTCAGGCCACCCTCAGGTTGGTGAGCGATCTCCTAGATAGACGGCCCGACATCGGGAAGGACTCTCTTCAAACGCTTTAGCGCCCGAAGATACCGGCTTCCAGCACCAGCTTTAGATAGCCCGAGTTCGAGCGCAGCTTCTGAAACGGATAGGTCTTCGAAGTGAATTAAGGCCAGGATTTCGCGGTCCACAGGACCCATCTTCTCAAGAGCTTGGCGGATTTCCGCCACCTGTTCCTGTCGGATAGCTGCATCACTGGGGTTCGTTCCGGCTGCAGCCAGGTGATGTGCCATGGATTCCGCCGCGGCGTCGATCGGGCGCAGTTCCTCCAGGAACGCTTCTTGGTGCGCTGTCCTAATCTTTGTGTCCAAGTGCTTTCGATGCACTTCCAAGAGCTTTAGCCCAGCCAAGTGCCGAAGCCACAGATAGAACGGTAGCCGCGGCGCAGCGGCGTAGTCCTGGAACTTACCCGCCGCATAGATGAGCAATTCTTGCACGATGTCCGATTCGTCAATGCGGCTTTTAAGCCGTGGATGGAGTCGCAATCGAAGCATGTGCTTCAAGCGCTCACGTTTGTGGGCGAAAAGCGAGTTCAATGCCGCCGGATCATTCCGCGCCTCGGCAACCCGAACCGCATCGGGGTCCTCAAATTCCAGCTCTTCTGATTCATTCATTCTTCAGATTCATTCAATAGCGCGTATGGTGCGCGTCATGCCAATTCGTCTCGCTCGAAAACTGAAATTTCGTGAAATCTTGTGAGTGCGTAAGTTTTGACAAGAAGGACGCACTAGTTTTGCAGTGGTATCGCTGCTAGCGACATCTGTATTTCAATCGCATTGATTATCATGTAGGCCCCAATCTGGTGTGATCAGTCTACGTT
>JANQOL010000079.1 GCA_028289675.1 Pirellulaceae bacterium | reverse complement strand
GGGCTCACGTCCGCACCATCTCCGCAGCCCAACGCCAGTCGGCAAGACACCGTCACGGTGCGGCGGCTGATTGCTGGGCCCGACGAAGAACAACCGGCTTGGCTGCCCGTTTCGGCGTATCCCCATCCGGATCGAATCCGCTTCAGTTACATCCTTCCGCCGGCCGGCTCACGTGGTCTGCTGAACGCGGTCTCCGCGGTACGCACCGGCTACGCCGGTTGCCGGCTCGCGTTCCATCGCCAACTGGCGGATCACGATGCGGACGATCGCCGTTGGAACCGCGTCATGTCCGAGGCCGAATTGTTGACGACCGAGGTCGTGGACCCGTTACCTGTAACTCGCCAAACTCCGCGCAAGCCCTCGACGGATGTTCGCTTGTTTCGCCACGAACGACTGGTTGAACTGGAACAGCTACCTTACTTCTACGAGTACGCTTTGCATGTGCGGTCTCAGTACGACGCGGATGCCCTGATTGCGCCGGCGGATGCCGTCAGCGCGTCGATTACCGCCCGCCGCAGCCCTGGATGGATCGCGATGCGTCGAGCTCAGTTGACGGAGTTGTCTCGCAGCGATCTGCGGCGGGATTACCGACTGCAACTGCGGCTGACCAGAACCGGAGATCTGTTGTCAGGTCCCGAGTTTCACTCCGGTCCCGCGCTGGAACCGGTGGATCTAGATGTCCGCCAGTCGGGCGGCGGGACGACAACAGTCGCTGTGCCGCCGGACCGGCTGCCTGATTTGGCGTTTGGCTACGACCTGTATTTGTGGGCCAACCCGCCAACGACGCCGAATGAACCGCAGACAGAACCCCTGTTTCTATCGTTGCTGTCCGTCAAACTGCCATGGCATTCGGCATTCCAGCCACCCGCCAGTACCGAGCCACTGGGAGCATGGGCTCAGGTCTTTGATTCGCGGATCGAAATGCCAGACTCCGAAACTCGACAGCGGATTCAAATCGGTACCAATCACGCCTACATCGTCGAATTCGAATTCGCGCTGACCAGAGAGAATACGGACGAGGAGTTCCTCTTCGAGGACATCGATCATCTATTTCTTCGTGCGGGCCGAGAAGGCAAAGTTTCATTACCCATTCGACTGGAGGCCACCTCATGAGCTTTGTCGCACTGTCCGTACAGCCTGAGCGATGGCAGCCAGATTTGCCGGATGTCCCTCTCGACGCGCAGCCATCGATGCCGCGCATGGTCGTTCGCGTTCGGCAATCGTACCTGGATGCGAACACGGATCCGGACACCGGCCTCACCAAAATTGTGCTGTCAAATCTGCAGCTGTACCCCATTGGCCACCGGGTTCCCTCCATCCACGCGATGGGGCAAGCTTACGAAGTCAGTATTGTCGCCAACCCCGCGTTTCAAATCTTCATCAATGCCACCGGACGTTTCCGCGACACCGGGAGGACGAATGGAGGGTTACCCGAGAAAGAGTTTCAAATCAGTTCAGGGACGGCCACCATTGAGAGCCGGTTGCCGCTCATCCGGCACCGGCTGCATTTTCTTGGCGCCGCTTTTGGCAGCATTCCCTTTTTCAGGTGGATCAATCAAGTCTGGCCACGCTCCAACGCGGAAATGGCAGGGATCATCATCGGCCGCGATGGTTTGCAACTGAAACTGCTAGATGCTCAACAAAAAATCCGGCGTGTCCAGTGGTCTTACTCGACCACCAATCAAGTCGTGTGGTCGTTGCAAGACTGCGGTCGTGGCAGCCAACACGTCACTTCAGACACCGTCGTGGCGGAACGGCGCGCGTCCGTCAAAGCCTTGTTGGCCAGGTTTCAGAATACCCATCGAACTTCCGTCGTCAGCCGTCTCTTCGCTGAAGCTGGATCGGCGGTCTGGTACATGGTTCCGCAACCAGGCACTCCCCGACCTCAAGTGCAAGAGATCGTACGACCGGATTTCGACATCGAAGTTACCGAACAAGATCGCCGTGCAGTGTGGAGTCCCGCCAGCCTACAAGTACGCGGAGATCAAATCGCACTGCAGGATCTACCTCCAGAGCAAGCCATCTTGGACACACAACCGGCTGCTGCGACCGATCAAGCCGTCTTGGGCTGGCAACATGACAGCACCAACAACCAAATCAAGGTATCCGCACTGGAATTGCCCGAGTGCCAGTGTGTGGGCACGCAACCACAACCGCTGAAAGACGAGTATCTGTGGCAGTTCGCCAGCGTTAGCCCAGTGCCCGACGAGGTGGCGGGCGGGCCCAATTGGGTGCGATACCA
>JANQOL010000051.1 GCA_028289675.1 Pirellulaceae bacterium | reverse complement strand
GTGGAAGCACGTGCTGTACTTGATCAAACCTTCGGGATTGAACACCCGGCGGTCCGACGCTCTCTTGCTGATTGCCGGCGGTCGGTGGCAGTCCGTGTGGCCCGACAACGGACCGGAGAAAGTCAGCGTGCCTGGCGAAGCTGAGGTGATGGCCGGCGTAGCACAACAGTTTGGTTGCGTGATCGCAGTGCTACAACAAGTGCCGTTTCAACCGATGTTGGGCGACAAATATGAAGATGAAATTATCGCGGCCACCTTCGCCAAGTACATTCAAACGCAACAGCCCGACTGGCCACTGCTCTTGCCGATGGTCAAGTCCGCCGTGCGCGGAATGGACGCCACCACATCGGCCGCAAAGCAAGAATGGGATGTGCAATTGGATCAGTTCACGGTGACCGGAGCGTCAAAGCGAGGATGGACTACCTGGTTGACATCCGCCGTTGATGCGCGGGTGACTGCGCTGGCGCCGATGGTGATTGATATGCTGAACATGGAAGTGCAAATGAAGCACCAACTGGCAACTTGGGGCGACTACTCGGAGCAAATCTCTGACTACACCGATTTGGATCTGCCACGCTACCTATCCACGCCAACTGGACAAAAGCTCCGGAGCATTGTTGATCCATTTGCGTATCGCCAGCGGTTGCGGCAGCCCAAGCTGCTGATCTTCGGAACCAATGATCGTTATTGGCCCGTAGATGCGTGCAACAACTATTGGGACGAACTCGAGGGCGAGAAGTACTTGCTGTATGTGCCCAATCAAGGTCACAGCATCGAGGACTTTCCGCGTGTCATTGGCAGCATTACAGCCGTGCATCGGAGCTGCCACGGTGGTCCGCCATTACCGGAATTATCCTGGGAGTTCGCCGAAGATGCTGAGAAGGTGATGATTTCCGTTGTGGCTAAGGCCAGCGAAGGCTCAGGGATCGACAGTGTCCGCGGCTGGACAGCAAGCTCAGCGACCAAGGATTTTCGGGACGCCAAGTGGAGGAGTTTGGCTGCCCGCAAGTCCGCCGATGATCCCAACTGGACCATCACCGTCAACAAGCCAGACGATGGTTATCTGGCTTGTTTTGGAGAAATTGTGACGATCGGCAATGAGCTCCCAGGATTCTTCTCAACCAACGTCAAGGTTTTCGGGATCAAACACACGGATGCGCCGTGAGCATCACGCCGGTTAGGCAATCGACCTGTGTCAATTGTCGATGGACAGCAGCTCCACGACAAAATGCAAACGCGCCTTGGGCGGAATCGGTCCGGTTCCGCGTTCGCCATAGGCCAATTTGTAGGGAATGCGCAATTCGATCATGCCCTTTTCTCCAATCAACTGCATGCCTTCCGTCCAGCCCGCGATAACTTGATTGAGCGGAAAGCTGATGGACTTGCCACGGCGGTAGGAGCTGTCAAAGATCGTCTTGTCGTCCAGCCAACCCTTATAGTGCACCTCGACCGAGTCCTCCCGAGTTGGTTTGGCTCCGTCCGTCTTGCGTAGAATTCGATACTCGAGCCCCGATTTTGTCTTGATGAATTTGCGGGAGGCGTTGGCATCAATGGGACCGGGCTTCGTTTTTTCTTTGGGGTCCTTGGGGCCGGCGGTCAGCGGTTTTTGATTGGCGTCCACTTGGTCCTTGGCGGATTGCGCCGCACCGCGCACTGCTTGAGTCGCCTGACCGAACGACTGATCGCTGACGGCTGGCCATATGACACAGCTCAGGGCGAATGTCGCGGCAAGTTTCAGAAAACGGCTCGTCTTGAGAAATGACATGGAGTTAATCTCCTGGTTGAGGGGTGTTGGTATGTTGTCTAAACAAGTGGTCTAAACGCCGGACCGGTGTCAGTAATCTGCCTTGGAACGTGGGCGATGTCATTCCGAAATGCCCTAGGCCGGCTGGAGTAGTGTCTCACAGCGTTCCATCCAGGCCCTTTTGGTAGTACTTATGTGTAATCTCGTCCTGGTGCTCCAGCAGCCAATCGATGCTGGGCTCATGGTGCATAGCTTTGTGAATGGCACCGGCGGTGGCGCGGCGATGAATGTCAAATAAGGCTTTGTGATCTAGGTTTTTGTCGGTGGCAGCCCCGGGATTGAGCCACACCGAACACACGATGCCCAAATCATGGGCCTTTTCTTTGGGGATGTCGCCCGCCCGCACGGCATCCAACACTCCGTTGGCGATGGCGGCCTGGACCGTGCCCATCAAGATGTTGGTATAAGCATTGCTCTTGACCGTCACCTTGCTGACCATCAGTGTCACTGGGCGTACTTGCACGTCCGTATTTAGAATCGCAAACACTTTGGAGTGTCCCGCAGACTGGCCGCCGGTCAATGTGGCGATGGCCGTGCCCACCGGACCGTCTAACTCGCCAATGACGACTTCAGGTTCCGCTGCGGTAAACGGAGGCCCGCCGCCGATCAGGCATTCACCGGTCCGCATGACGATTCGATCACTCATCAATTGATTCCTTCAGTTGGTTTTTGCACCTAGGTATAGACGTCGAAATGCCCGGCGGTGCACGTTCCGATAGTAGGGCACTAACGTAGGGGCTCTGCTGTGATCGGTTGTCCGTTGGTGGATAGGATCTGGAAGTGGTGCGCCCTATTCGGGCCTTCATAGGTCCAGACGATTTTCTTGTCGCGAGTCACCTCCAGTAGTTTGATGCCTTTCTTGGCATGGTACGAGGCGATCACTGTATTGCCGTTCGGCAGACGCTGGCCGCCACAGGCATCATCGATGGGGTTGCCTGGTAAATCGTCGTTCGTCAAGTGCCACACGACGTTACCTTGCTTGTCGAACTCGACAACTTGATTGCCGTTGGTCAGGCACACAAGTGTGTTTTCATTGGCAAGTCGTATGGCGGTGAAGGGCCAGGTCTTCGCCTCGCGACCACCTAACTGGGCTAAATCGGTCCGCAGTTCACGGACGACATCGCCAGTTGGAGTGTATTCCTTGACTTTGAAAGCGAGCAAATGCGGAACAAGATAGTTGCCATTGCTTAGCTTCCGAGCCATCCGCGTTTGCATATGAGCATTGTCGGTTTCCGGCTTGAGCGGGACTTCAATTGCGACTTCACCTTCAGCTGTAATTTCCAACAGACGGGGCTTCGCACCGAGCTCGGTGATGAGTGTGTTGCCATTAGCGAGACGCTGTACCGTTCCCAGCTCGCGGTTGGCCGAACTCAGCTCGTATTCAAAGCGGACTTGGTGTTCCGGAGTCAGCTCGCGCGCCACGTCCTTCCATACGATTAGCACGTTGCCACTGGGGAGTACCCAGCCGTCTCTGGCGGCAGGGCGATCCGCTGACCAAATCTGTTGGCCAGTTTCGTCGATGACTCCCGTGAAATCGGGACCCGCCACAAAGAACGCATGTTGAATGTCCGATGACTGGCACACACCAATGCTGTACCAGATGAGGACGACCAATAACGGCGCGAAGACGTTTTGCAGAACAGGCATGACGTGGTCCTTTGGAAGCTGCTGAACCGCGCATCATCATCTCACAATCGACCGGCACTGCAACGGCCCTGAGAATCCTGAGGCCCAATGACAAGCCGCGTAGTGGAAGTGTTCTCGAGCGATCACGGCGGTTTGAAAGACACGAGATACGCGGTTTTCCAAAGCGACGTTGCCAGAGTCGACAAGCTGGAGGCCGTCGCCGCAATGCCGGAGCGTGACTATCTGGGCGCGATAGGCAGGTTGGAGCCGCTAACCTGCTCGAAAGAAAGGTTGTCAATCTGGTGCACGTTCAACTCTCGCTGGAATTGCTGGCCAGCCACCAAGTACAGTGGGTGTCCGCTGTCGCGTTGGTCGGTGCTCAGGCCGTAGTGCCGCGTTAATTCGAGTGTCGCGAGGAACATGGCGACCAGCGCGCTTTTATGCATACCTGGTTCGAAGAGACTGGTTAGCTCAACACGCTCGTGTTGGCAAACCAAGCCGTGGATTCGTTCCATATAGATGTGAATTGGCGTATCGTCGTAGACCACACTGGTCGTCGGTGCAGGCTGCTGTTCCCGCAAGATGCGGCCGAAAGCACTGACCAAATCCCAGACTTCGATGGGTTCGATCTGACGTTCACCGACATTTAACTGCCGTGGTGGGAGATCGTTGCACATTCTTTCATAGCGCATCTGCCATTGCTGGCCTTGTTCTTCCAAGATGCTAGCAGCATCCCGCACACGTTTGTATTCCATCAAACGAACGACTAACTCGTCTGAAGACTCGGCCGGATCCGTCGAATTTTGCTCGGCGGATTCCTCGCTGGCGGGAATGGCCTGTTTCGACTTCATTTCGACCAGCAAGCTGGCCACTTCAATGAAGTCGGCAACGTCATCAATGTTCAGTTCCACCAATACTTCCAAGTATCGAAGGAACTGATCAGCTATGGATGCTAGAGGGAGTTGGCTGAGTGATAGCTCTTCTCTGCGTACGATATGCAGCAGCAAATCCAGGGGACCACTGTATTGTTCAGTGTCTACCAAGAAAGACATACTTGTGCCCAAACTGGCTCAGCGATCGTGACGGATGAAGTTGCCACAGGCCGCGATCGCGAAAAACGTCGCTGGCCAAAAGTAGCAGTACTAAAATCCGTCCTGCGTCGACAATGCCAAACCGATCACCTGCGAAGGGGGCCGGCTGGCTGTTGCCAGCCGGCCAGTCGACTCGCCGCGAAGCTGGAGGTCCGGGGGACGATCTGTAGAGAGGAATGCTTCGAACTATGGTCGAATGGCCGGCGAATCAAGTGCGTCCCAGGCTGCGTGGACTCTCTGTTTAGCCTGGTTACTTGAAGGCCCCCAGTAGGCCTAAGCCTCCTGTTTTTGCGGCTGCCGACTGCGTGGTTTGCGCCCCCGGGGCTTGGAGTTCGTCTCGGGAATCATTTTGGGGTCGAGTAACTGGAGCATGCGGCTGATGCACAGACGGTTGACGCTGATGTTCAACCGGCCCGCCTCGTCGCACATGGCTTCGTGCAGGCTCTTGGGCAGTCGCACGGTGATCATTCGCTGTGGATCGTTCGGGTCGCTTTCGGGCAAGTCTCGGCTGCGCAGCGCCGTTAGCATCAATTGGATTTGATGGTATTGGTCCGTCCGCAAGAAGGCGCCAAAATCAGTGTCGTTATTGAACAGCCGGTGGATGATTCCTTCGGATGCCATGAGCTCGCGGTAGAAGCAAACCCATGTCGGCGCGTTACCAAACAAATCGTTTGCGATATCAAAGGCCTGCTGGCAGCGTTGTTGGAAGTCGGGAGCGATATTCAAATTCTCCCGGATCGTACAGGCGACTTGATCGAATTTCTTCAGCTCGGCGGCCAGTTTAGAACTTGCTTCGCTGGTCGGCTTAGCAGGCGTCGTTGTCGTCGAAGTCGCGGCGGCTGGCGTTGAGGTCATTTGTCCGCCAGCGGGTGATTGGGAAACTGGGTATTGGGTCGTGCCGGCTGGGGTATAGTTTGGGGTCGATGTGGATGTTGGTCGCTGAATGTGTGGTTGGTAATTGGGATCCGAGCTCATCTCATCCTCGTTTCGCGAAGGCGTTAATTCCGTTCTGTCCGAACCTCCGTCGTTCAGACTTCGCCCCAATCATCCAAGCTGAGCAACTCGCTGTTTGTAAGTCCTTGATATGCTAGCAGTTAGGGGCACAGCCCCGTACTGCCCTTTCTTGCGCACCGACTGCCCGAAAAAGAGGCAGCCCGCCCCTGCCCACTTTTGAGGCACCGTCAAGTTGACATAAAACTAAGTGTCCAATCAGGCCGCGTATGCGGAAACCTCGGAATAATGCAATCATTTGGAAAATGGGGGCTATAGGGTTTTTAGGTTAAGTCTAATTGTCCCTGTTCTTGCATTGGGTAGCCGGGCTGCGGGCCAGCTAGGGAGTGCTGCCGTGAAATGATGTCGATATGATATCGTTTTTGTCTCTGGTGACTCTAGGGCTGGGTTTGCAGTCATGTGTGTTGGTCTGGTAGAGGCGGTATTGTCTTTGTTTTCTTGGGGTTTCCCGGTGTGTGTAATATTGGTACGTGGTGTGCATGTGACCTAGGTGTGCTGGCTCGGATGGCCGGTGAGTCTGTGAGGGGGAAGGAACCGGAACGCTTGCAGTAGTAAGGCTGGTGTTTGGGAGTCAGAAAAATGATGTCATCACGTCTCAACATGATTTGGGTAGGTTTCTTGGTCTGCGGTCAGACTGCTTGGGTAAACGCACGGGATATGGCCGGCGAGGCCGCTCGGCTCCACCGGCACACATGTGAGCTCCGTGCGGTTGTGGAGGGGCAAGTTGCTGACCCGTTTACACGCCAATCTGTCTGCCGTTTCCAGACTGCGGTGCAACTGTTGCAAGAGAAGATTGATTGTCCGCATGACGTGGAAGACATCCGCTGGGCAATGCGGGACGCGAGCCTGCTGGCGGATCGGATGTCGGTGGCCGTCCAGCGTGGGTGTACATCTGGCCGGAACTACGCGGTCTTGAACTCGTTGGACTGTACACTTCGGCAACTGACGCGAACTCAGCTGGCCGTTGATTTGTGGATCGCCAGTTTTGCGCATCAAGCCGCTGTTCATCCACAGCTACCACCGCTGGGTGGGGCCGGCATCCCGCCGCGTTGGTCGGTGCCGCAAGCAAATCAGGGATTGCCGCCCTTGCCACCTTGGGCACTGGGGACACAGCCGTTTGCTGCCGATCCTTTTGGCTCGGTCCCTCCGACGTTCGACCTATCGCGGCAAATAGGTAGTCCCCTTGCAAAC